>NZ_JBFBDW010000020.1:94747-127768 GCF_040683455.1 Kitasatospora sp. NPDC093679 | reverse complement strand
TGCCTGCGCGTCACACCTGACAGTCCTACCGGTTTCCACCCCGAAACGGGGGCAGAACCCGAAGATTGATCACAACATCACACAGGCCCTAGGGGAACCACCCGGGGCGGCCGTGGCCTGAGGGCCGATCAGGCGTCGCGGGTGCGGAGCACCAGGATGCCTCCGGCGAGGGCGGCCAGGGTCCAGGTGAGGCAGATGAGGAAGCCCGCGCCGGGGCCGAACGGCTGGTTGTGCTCCTGGTAGACCAGCAGCATCCGCTGGCCCGCGTAGTCGGGGAAGTAGTGGGCGACCGTCTTCACCTTCGGCACCGCGCCGAGGATCGGCGACAGCAGGAAGAAGAACGGCACCAGCACGCCCAGCGCCAGCGTCTGGTTGTGCAGCATCGCGGTGACCCCGGCCGAGAACAGGCAGATCATCGTCAGGTAGCCGGCCGCGCCGAAGACCGCGCGCAGCACGTGCGGCTCGGTGATCGTCGTGCTGTGCCCGCCGAGCAGCGCCTGCCCGGTGAAGAAGGTGATGAAGACGGTGGCCAGCGCCACCGCGAAGGCCGCCAGGGCGATCACCACGGCCTTGCCGACCAGCAGGGTGGCGCGCTGCGGGACGGCCGCCAGCGAGACCCGGATCATGCCGCTGCTGTACTCGTTGCCGACCGCCAGCACCCCGAAGACCACCATGGCGATCTCGCCCAGGATGATCCCCGCGAACGCGGTGCCGGTGGCGTCGAACGGCGCGTTCTTCGGCGCGAAGTCGGCGAAGTTGTTGTTGGCCAGCGTGCAGATCAGCGCGCCGAGGCCGAGCGTGACGACGAAGGCGAGCCCGAGCGTCCAGACCGTGGAGCGGACGGTGCGCAGCTTCGTCCACTCGGACTGGAGGATCGCGGGGAACGCGGCCATCTCAGTTCTCCTTCTGCTTGCCGCGGGCCTGCCAGTCGGAGCCCCAGGCCGGCGCGGGCGGTGCCGACGGTGCGGCGGGGGAGCCGTCCACGGCGGCCCCGGCCGGGGCCGCCGTGCCGACCGGGCGCGGGGAGCCGGCCTGGTACTCGACCGACTCCGAGGTCATCTGCATGAACGCCTCCTCCAGGGAGGCCTGTTGCGGGCTCAGCTCGTGCAGGGTGATCCGGTGGTCGGCGGCGAGTTCGCCGAGGAAGGCCAGGTCGCCGTCCGGGACCTCCAGGGAGCCGTCCGGGCCGGGATCGGCGTGCAGGCCGGCCCGGTGCAGGGCGTCCAGCAGCAGTTCGGGCTGCGGGGTGCGCACCCGTACCGACGAGCGGGAGTTCTGCTTGATGAAGTCGGCCATCGGCAGGTCGGCGAGCAGCCGGCCGCGGCCGATCACCACCAGGTGGTCGGCGGTCAGCGCCATCTCGCTCATCAGGTGCGAGGAGACGAACACCGTCCGGCCCTCCGCGGCGAGGCCCTTCATCAGGGTGCGGATCCAGACGATGCCCTCCGGGTCGAGCCCGTTCACCGGCTCGTCGAACATCAGGATCTCCGGGTCGCCGAGCAGCGCCGAGGCGATGCCCAGGCGCTGGCTCATGCCGAGCGAGAAGCCGCGGGCCCGTTTGCGGGCCACCGCGCTCAGGCCGACCAGTTCGAGCACCTCGTCGACCCGGCGGGCGGGGATCCGGTTGCTCTGAGCCATCCACAGCAGGTGGTCGCGGGCGGTGCGGCCCGGGTGGACGGCCTTGGCCTCCAGCAGGGCGCCGATGTACGAGAGCGGCTCGGCGAGCTGCCCGTACCGCCGGCCGTCCAGGGTGACCCGGCCGGCGGTGGGGCGGTCCAGGTCGAGGATCATCCGCATCGTGGTGGACTTCCCGGCGCCGTTAGGGCCCAGGAAGCCGGTCACCACTCCGCGCGGGACCGCGAAACTCAGTCCGTCCACGGCCAGCGTGTCGCCGTAGCGTTTCGTCAGCTGGTGCAGCTCGATCATGTCCGCTCCCTCAGTCCTCGTCAGGCTATGACAAAAGGGACATACGGCTGCGGTGGCTGCGTCCCCTCGGCGAGCCGCAATACGGTGGCTGCATGAGCCTCCCCAGCGCGCCGGCCGCGCCCGAGAACGGCACCGGGACCCCGATCGTCCTGTTGCACGCCTTCCCGCTCTCCGCCCGGATGTGGGCCTGCCAGCTGGAGCGGCTGCCCGGCCCGGCCGGCGAGGCCGCCCGGGTGATCGTCCCCGACCAGCGCGGCTTCGGCGGCGCCCCGCTCGGCCGGGACGAGCCCTCGCTGGACGCCGTCGCCGACGACGTCGCCCGGCTGCTGGACGCAGCCGGCCTGGAGCGGGCCGTCGTCGGCGGCCTGTCCATGGGCGGCTACGTCGCCATGGCCTTCGCCCGCCGCCACGGCGAGCGGCTCGCCGGCCTGCTGCTCGCCGACACCAAGGCCACCCCCGACACCGAAGCGGCCCGCGCCAACCGCGAACGGATCGCCCGCGCCGTCGAGGCCCGCGACAGCGTGCAGATCCTCGCCGACGAGAAGATCGAGACCGGCCTGCTCGGCCCCGCCACCGACCCGGCGCTGACCGCCCACGTCCGCGCCATGATCGCCGAGGCCCCGCCGGCGGCGGTCGCCTGGGCCCAGCGCGCCATGGCCGCCCGCGGCGACTCCCTGGAGGTGCTGCGCGGCGTCCGCGTCCCGGCCGCCGTCGTCGTCGGCGAGGCGGACGCCGTCACCCCGCTCGCCGAGGCCCGGCTGATGGCCGAGGCCCTGCCGGACGCCGAACTCACCGTCATCCCCTCGGTCGGCCACCTCAGCTCGCTGGAGGCCCCCGAGACCTTCAACGCCGCCGTCCGCGCCCTGCTGCGCCGCGTCCGAGGCTGACCCGCCGGCCCGGCCGGGGCGGGCGCCGTGCCCCCGCCCCGGCCCGCGGCCCACCGCCGCGGCAGCGACGCCGTGCCGGCCGGCAGCGCGTCCGGTGACCGGGGCGGTCTGCCCGTGCGGCACCCGCAGCGGGATGCACCGGACGACCTCGACGCCGCCGCGGGCCAGCCGGATGCGCACGATCTGCGGGGCGCGGTCGGGCTTCAGGAAGATCTTGTCGGTGTCCGACGGGGCGTCGGCGTCCGGCCCGCGGTCGGTGACCGTCCGGAACTCCCGGCCGTTCAGAACTCCCGGCCCGCCGCCGATCGACGCGGGGGAGCGGTACGTCCGGACGCCGTCGTGGCGCGGGCGCGGGCAGGTCCGCGGCGGAGGCGCTCGCGGAGGCGGCGGTCGGGGCGCTCAGGGCCGGGGCGGACACCGCGAGCAGGGCGGAACGGGTGAGTCGCACGGCCGGTCGGCCTCCCGCACCGCCGGGAACCGGCGCGCGGATCCGGACCGACGGGCGCCGGCCGTCCGGTGAACGACGAAGCGGCCCCCGCCCGGAGGCGGGGGCCGCGTCACGGCACGGGCGTCAGCGCGACTGCTGGACCGGGACGCCCAGGTCGTCGGAGGGCGAGCCGGCCGCGGCCACCGCCGCACCGGTCAGCGTCGCCAGCATCTCGCGGACGTTGGTCAGCTGCGCGTTGATCGAGTCGCGGCGGTTGGTGAGCGCCGCCAGCTCGCGCTCGGACTCGCTGCGGACCCGGTCGGCCTTGGCGTTGGCGTCGGCCACGATGTCCTCGGCCTGGCGCTGCGCGGTCTCCACCGTCTGGCGGGCACGGCGCTCGGCGTCGGTGCGCAGCTTCTCCGCCTCCAGGCGGAGCTGCTCGGCACGGTGCTCGATCTCCGCGAGGCGCTTCTCCGCCTTCGCCTGGCGGGCCGCCAGGTCGCGCTCGGACTGCTCGCGGCGCTTGGCCAGGTTGGTCTCGAACTCCAGGGCGGCCTGCGCGGCCTTGGTGCGGGTCTCCTCGAAGAGGGCGTCCGCCTCCTCGCGCTTGTTCTGCGCGTCCTTGTTGGCCTCGGCCCGCAGCTGCGCCGCGTCGCTCTTGGCCTTGTCGACGATCCGCAGGCCCTCGTCCTCGGCCTTCGCCTTGCGGTCCTTGGCGTAGTTCTCCGCCTCGGTGCGGACCTGCTGGGCGGCCGCCTCGGCCAGCTCGCGGTGCTGCTCGGCGGCGCGGTGCGCCTCGTCGCGCAGGTCCTTCGCCTCCTCCTCGGCGAGGCGGAGGATCTTCTCCACCCGGGCGCCGAGGCCGGCGTAGGACGGCTCCGCCTCGGTCACCGCAGCCTGGGCGGTCTGCGTCTCCAGGTGCAGTTCCTCGATGCGCTTCTCCAGCGCACCGATGCGGGACAGCGCGCTGTCCCGGTCGGCCACCAGCTTGGTGATCCGCTCGTCGACCTGGGCGCGCTCGTACCCACGGCGCACCAGGTCGAAGCCGTGGGGGGAGTGACTGTCGCTCATGGGGATTAGGGCTTCCTGTCGTCAGACCGCTGAGGTGGTTGAGGGAATCCTGACACGTTATCGGAGTGTCATCGGCGAAATGCCGATGAGTCACGGACAATGTCCGCTCAATCGGGTGGCGGGCTTCCGGGGCGATTGCCCCCCGACCGCTGGGCGCCCACACCGGCCCCCGCCCGGGGCGCCCCGTCCTTCCTGTTTCCCCCGTTGGCCTGCTGCACCGGCGACGGCGCCTCGAACGCCTCCAGGGCGGACAGCACGTCCTGCACCCTGGAGATCTCGGTGTTGATGTCCTTGCGGCGCCGCACCAGCTCGTCGAGTTCGCGCTTGCCCTCGTCGGTGATCCGCTTGGCCTCCGCCCGGGCCTCGGAGAGGACCCGCTCGGCCTCCTCCTCGGCCAGCCGCAGCTGCTCGGCCGCGGACTCGTCCGCCTTCTGCAGCCGCTTCTCGGCCTCCTCGGCGGCGGCCTCGATCTTGCCGGAGGCCTCCTCCTCGGCGCCGGTGAGCTTGGCCTCGGCCTTCTCGATCAGCTTCTCGGCACGGTCGGTGGAGTCGGCGAGCTTCTGCTCGGCGCCCTTCAGCAGGCCCTCGGCCTTGCGGACGGCCGCGATCCGGACCTTGCTCGCCTCGGCGGACGCCTCCGACGTCAGCTCGGCGGCCCGCTCCTCGGCCGCGGCGACCAGCTTCGCGGCCCGCTCCTCGGCCTCGGCGACCGTCGCGACGGCCTGGTCCTCGGCCTCGGTCAGCTGCTCCTGCGCGGCGGTGACCAGCGCGTCGACCCGCTCGCCGGCCGACTTCATGGCCTGCGCGTTCTCCTTGCGGGCCCGCTCGTGCAGCGCCTCGATCTCGGCGTCCGTCCGCTCGCGCAGCTCCTCGGCGCGCTCGCGGATCGCCGTCGAGTCCCGGCGGGCCTCGGACAGCAGGGCGTCGGCGTCCGACCGGCCCTTCTCGACCTCGGCCTGGCCCGCGGCCTCGCCGGCCGCGACCAGCCGCTCGGCCTCCTTGCGGGCGGCGGCCACCATCGCGTCCGCCTGCTCCTCGGCTGCCGCGGTGGTCGCCAGCGCCGTGGTCTGCGCCTCCTCGCCGAGCTGCTCGGCGTCCGCGAACGCCTTCTCCAGCACCGAGGTGGCCTGCTCCCGGGTGGACCGGTCGAACTGCTCGGCGGCCTCCCGCAGCTCGATGTCGTACGCGTCGGCCCGGCTGCGGGTGGACGCGTCGTAGTCGTCCGCGAGCCGGCGCGTGGCCAGCGCGTACTCCTCGGCCTCGCCGCGCAGCGCCGCGGAGAACTCCTCGGCCTCGGCGACCGCGGCGGTGGACCGCTCCTCGGCGTCGGCCAGGACGCGGCGGGCCTCGGCCTCCGCCTCGGCGCGCCGCTGCTCGGCGAACTCGACGGCGGCGGCCCGCTCCTTCTGCGCCTCCTCGCGCAGCGCGGTGTCGAAGGCGACCGCCTCGGCACGCTGCTGCTCGACGTCGGCGGCGGCGGCCTCCCGGTCGGCGGCCAGCTCGGCGGAGATCCGCTCGCGCAGCTCGGCCGTCTCCCGCTCGGCGGTCTCGCGCAGCTCCCGGCTCTCGCGCTCCGCGGTGGCCCGCAGCTCGGCGATCTGCCGGGACGCGGCCTCGTGCAGACCCGCGACCGAACTGCGGATCCCGGCGGCGTCCTCCTCGGCCGCGGCGGTGAGCGACTCGGCGTCGGCCCGCGCCTTGCGGAGCGTCTCCTCGGCCTCGGTCCGGGCCTTCTCCAGCTCCTCGGCGGCCTCCGCGGCGAGCGTCCCGGCCTGCTCGCGGGCGGCGTCGAGCGCCTCCGCGGCCTCGGTGCGCAGCTGCCGGGCCTCGGCCTCGGCGGCGTCGCGGACCGCGGCCGTCTCGCTCGCGGTGCGGATGGTCAGCTCGGCGGCCTCGCGCTCGGCGGCCTCCCGCGCGGCGCGGGCGGCGGCCAGCTGCTCGCCGGTCTCCTCCTGCTCGCGGCGGAGCCCCTCGGAGGCGGCCTCCCGCTCGCGGCGGGACTCCTCGCGCAGCGCGGCGGCGTCCGCCTCGGCGGCAGCGCGCTCGGCGCCGGCCCACTCGTCGGTCTCGGCGCGCAGTGCCTCGGCCGCGGCGGCGGCCCCGGCACGGACGGCCTCCGCGTCGGCGGCGGCCTGCTCGCGCAGCCGGTCGGCCTCGGCAGCGGCCTCGCGGCGGACGCCCTCGGCGGCCTCCTCGGCCTCCGCCCGGCGGGCCTCGGCGGCCTCCTCGGCGTCGGCGCGCATCCGCTGCACGTCCTCGGCCGCGGCGCGGCGCAGGTCGGCGGTCTCGCGTTCGGCGGCGGTGCGGGTGTCTGCGGCGGTGGCACGGGCGGTGGCCAGCGCCTCCTTGGCCTCCCGGTCGGCGGCGTCGAGGAGCTTCTCGGCCTCGGTGCGGGCCCGGGCGAGGGTCTGCTCGGCGCGGCCCTGGGTGGCGAGCGCCTGGTCCTTCGCCTCGGCGCGCAGCCGCTCGGTCTCGGCGGCGGCGCCGGCGCGCAGCTCGTCCGCGTCCTTCTTGGCGCGGGTGAGCAGCTCCTCGGCGCTCTTGGCGGACTCCTCGATCTGCACGACGGCCTGGCGGCGGGCGTCGCCGCGGACCCGGTCTGCCTCGGCGGCGGCCTGGGCGCGCAGCTCCTCCGCCTCGGCGCGCAGCCGGGCGGCCTCCTCGTGCATCCGCTCCATCTGCTCGCGGATCGAGGCGGCGTCGTCGAGCGCGGCGTTCTGCGCCTCCTCGACGGCGGCCATCGCCTGCTCGCGCAGCCGGTCGGCCTCGGCGGCGGCCTCGGCGCGCAGCCGGTCGGCCTCGGTCGCGGCCTCCTCGCGGGTGGTGTCGGCGTCCCGGGTGGCCCGGGCGAGCACCTCCTCGGCCCGGCGTGCGGCCTTGGCGAGGTGGACGGCGGCGTCCTTCGCACCGTCGGCGCGGCCGCGCTCCTCGGCCTCGGCGCGCAGCGCCTGGGCGGTGGCCTCGGCCTCGGCCCGCAGCGCGGCGACCTCGCCCTCGACCTCGGCCCGCAGGTCGGCGAGCTCCGCCTCGGCCTCGGCCTTCAGCTGGGAGACCACGGACTCGGCGGTGGCGCGCAGCCGCTCGCTCTCCTCGGCGGCGGCGGCCTTGGCGGCGTCGGCCTCGGCCTGCGCGGTCGCCGCGGAGGCCTTGATGATCTCGGCCTCCTTGGTGGCGGCGGCCACCATCTTGGCGATCTCGGCCTTGGCGGTGAGCGAGCGCTGCTCGCTGGCGGCCTCGCCGTCGGCGACCCGCTGCTCGGCGGCGGCCGCGGCCTCGGCCTGCAGCCGCTCGGCGGCGTCCCGGGCGGCCTTGAGCTGGTCGGCGGCCTCCTGGCGGGCCCGCTCGGCCTCGGCGAGGGCCTCGGCGCGGAGCCGTTCTATCTCGGCCTGGGCGCGGGCGAGCGCGGCCTCGGCGCGCTCCTGGTCCTCCAGGGCCTGCCGCTTGAGCTCGCCGATCTCGGCCTGCGCGGCGGCGAGCCGGCGCTCGGCGGCGGCGTGCGCCTGGGCGAGCTGCTGCTGCGCCTCGTTGGCGGCGCTGCCGCGGAGCTCCTCGGCCTGGGCGCTGGCCTGCTGGGCGTGCTCGGAGGCGGCGCGCAGCAGGCGCTCGGCGTCGGTCTGGGCGCGGTGCAGGGCGGCCTCGGCGGCGGCCTGGGCCTCACCGCGGGCGGCGTCGACGTCGGCGGCGGTCTGGGCGCGGGCCTGGTCGGCGAGCGCGGTGGCCTCGGCGCGGGCGGAGGCCATCATCCGCTCGGCCTCGATGCGGGCCTCCTGCAGCAGGCGCTGGGCCTCCTGCTCGGTGCCGGCCCGGGTCTGCTCCGCCCAGGAGACGTTCTCCTTGACGTGGCGCTCGGCGGAGCGGCGGAACTCGTTGAGCTCCTCCTCCAGCTGGTGGCGCCGGGTGGCGAACTCGGCCTCCAGCCGGGCGGTGCGCTCGGCGGCCTCGGCCATCAGGCGCTGGGTGGCCGCCTGGGACTCGCGCAGCTGGCGCTCGGCGTCGGCGCGGAGCTGCTCGGCCTGCATCTCGGCGGTGCGGAGCAGCTGCTCGGCCTGGCCGGAGACGGAATCGAAGGCGCGCGGCTGAGCCAGCTGCCGTCGGGCCTCGTGCAGCTTGGCCCGGAGCACCTCCACCTGGTAGGCGAGGTCCTCGGCATGCTGGACGGTCTTGTCCCGCTCCTTGCGAGTCCGTTCCATCTCGGCCTCGAACTGGGAGAGGTGATCCTCAACCTCGTAGCGGTCGTTGCCCCGCACTCCGCGGTCCCATCCATCTCCTGGTCGCGTCCTCGACCCGGCCGTACCGACGCCCCATCCCTGCCCCGGGGGCCGGACCGGCTGGTCCTTGCAGCCGCAGCGCCTGCCACGGTCGGAGTCCACCGGCGGTGGCGCGCGGCGGTGCCGCGTTCCCTCGTCCGGGTGGACTCCTGGGCGAACTCTTGCCTAGTGGAGAATGGTGACAGATCCGACCTGCGACTGTTCAGCCGTGCCCGCTCAATGGACTCCCCTGCGGCGGGCCCGACCGGGTCTCCCCGTCCGTGACCGCCTTCGGCCGTGCCCCCGCCGGTCCTCCGGCGTACTGGCGCACCCGGGCATTGTAGTGTGCCCGGCTTGCAGCGGAATGGCCGAGTGGAGGTTTTCCGAGGTTACCGACGGGTCGGGAAGGGGGCCGTTGCGGTACGACCCCCTCCGTTTCCGTGCGGCACCGTCCCGGCCGGCGCCGCTGCGGCTCAGTGCTCCGTGCCGGCCGAGGTCACCAGTTCGGTCAGCACGCCGCCGCAGTCCTTCGGGTGCAGGAAGGTGATCCGCGACCCCATCGAGCCGATCCGCGGCTCGTCGTACAGCACCCGCACGCCCTTGCCGCGGATGTCCGCGGCGTCGCCGTCCACGTCGGCGGTGCCGAAGGCGATGTGGTGCACGCCCTCGCCGTTCTTGGCCAGCCACTTGGCGACCGTGGAGTCCTCGCGGGTCGGCTCCAGCAGCTGCAGGTAGGACGCGCCGCCGTCACCGGTGTCGTTGATCTTGAGCATGGCCTCGCGGACGCCCTGCTCCTCGTTGACCTCGGTGTGGAACACCTCGAAGCCGTACGTCGCGCGGTAGAACTCGACCGTCCTGTCGAGGTCGAAGCAGGCGATGCCGATGTGGTCGATGCGGGTCAGCACGGCGGAGACCTCCATGGTGGGAGTCGACGAGGGTGGGCACCAGTGCAGCGCATGCGGCGGAGCCTTGGCCACCGCCCGCGGTGCGAGCCTGCTCACAGTCTCGCCCCGGAACGGCCCCGCCGGGGCCGCCGGCGAATGTCACCCGGACCGCCGTGACACGGTGTTGACTGGAGGGTGACAGTGCCACTGATCACACCCCGGCGCCGGTGACGCACGGGTTACGGGTCAGTACATTGAGCCGCATCCCCACACCCTCATGGCCGACGCGCGAAGGGGCCCGTCTCATGACTACTTCTGTGATCGTCGCAGGTGCACGCACTCCGATGGGCCGACTCCTCGGCTCGCTGAAGGGCTTCTCCGGCGCCGACCTCGGCGGCATCGCCATCAAGGCCGCCCTGGAGCGCGCGGGCATCACCGGCGACCAGGTCCAGTACGTGATCATGGGCCAGGTGCTGCAGGCCGGCGCCGGCCAGATCCCGGCCCGCCAGGCCGCCGTCAAGGCCGGCATCCCGATGAACGTCCCGGCGCTGACCATCAACAAGGTCTGCCTCTCCGGCCTCGACGCCATCGCCCTGGCCGACCAGCTGATCCGCGCCGGCGAGTTCGACGTCGTCGTCGCCGGCGGCCAGGAGTCCATGACCAACGCCCCGCACCTGCTGCCGAAGTCCCGCGAGGGCTTCAAGTACGGCGCGATCGAGATGCTCGACGCCATGGCCTACGACGGCCTCACCGACGCGTACGAGAACATCCCGATGGGCGAGTCCACCGAGAACCACAACACCCGCCTCGGCATCGCCCGCGACGTCCAGGACGCCATCGCCGCGGCCTCGCACCAGCGCGCCGCCGCCGCCCAGAAGAACGGCCTCTTCGACGCCGAGATCGTCCCGGTCGAGATCCCGCAGCGCAAGGGCGAGCCCGTCCTCTTCAGCCAGGACGAGGGCATCCGCGGCGAGACCACCGTCGAGACCCTCGGCAAGCTGCGCCCGGCCTTCACCAAGGACGGCACCATCACCGCCGGCTCCGCCTCGCAGATCTCCGACGGCGCCGCCGCCGTCGTCGTGATGAGCAAGGCCAAGGCCGAGGAGCTGGGCCTGGCCTGGATCGCCGAGATCGGCGCCCACGGCAACGTGGCCGGCCCGGACAACTCGCTGCAGTCGCAGCCGTCCAACGCGATCGCGCACGCCCTCGCCAAGGACGGCCTGACCGTCGCCGACCTCGACCTGATCGAGATCAACGAGGCCTTCGCGGCCGTCGCCCACCAGTCGATGAAGGACCTCGGCGTCACCGACGAGAAGGTCAACGTCAACGGCGGCGCGATCGCCCTCGGCCACCCGATCGGCATGTCCGGCGCCCGCCTCGTCCTGCACCTGGCCCTCGAACTGCAGCGCCGCGGCGGCGGCACCGGCGCGGCCGCGCTGTGCGGCGGCGGCGGCCAGGGCGACGCCCTGATCATCAAGGTCCCCGCCCAGGGCTGACCGTCCGGCGTTGACCCCGGGGGCGCACGGCGTGGTCCTCCACGCCGTGCGCCCCCGCTTTCCGATCGAGGAGACGGACTCACATGGCCGACGTGGCGACGCTGGTCGAACAGGCGCGGACCGGACACCCGAGGGCGGTGGCCCGGCTGATCTCGCTGGTCGAGAACGCCGCCCCGCAGCTGCGCGAGGCCATGGCGGCGCTCGCCCCGCACACCGGCCACGCCTACACCGTCGGCCTGACCGGCTCGCCGGGCGTCGGCAAGTCCACCTCGACCAACGCCCTCGTCTCCGCGTACCGACGCCGCGGCAAGCGGGTCGGCGTGCTGGCCGTCGACCCGTCCTCGCCGTTCTCCGGCGGCGCGCTGCTCGGCGACCGGGTCCGGATGCAGGACCACGCCACCGACCCCGAGGTGTTCATCCGGTCGATGGCCACCCGCGGCCACCTCGGCGGTCTCTCCTGGTCCGCCCCGCAGGCCCTGCGGGTGCTGGACGGCGCCGGCTGCGACGTGATCCTGGTGGAGACCGTCGGCGTCGGCCAGTCCGAGGTCGAGGTCGCCGCCCAGGCCGACACCACCGTCGTCCTGCTCGCCCCCGGCATGGGCGACGGCATCCAGGCCGCCAAGGCCGGGATCCTGGAGATCGGCGACGTCTTCGTCGTCAACAAGGCCGACCGGGACGGCGCCGACGCCACCGCCCGCGAGCTCAACCACATGCTCGGCCTCGGCGAGGGCCGCCGGCCCGGCGACTGGCGGCCGCCGATCGTCAAGACGGTCGCCGCCCGCGGCGAGGGGGTCGACGAGGTCGTCGAGGCCCTGGAGAAGCACCGCGCCTGGCTGTCCGGGACGGGAGAGCTCGCCGCCCGGCGCACCCGGCGGGCCGCCCAGGAGATCGAGGCGATCGCGCTCGCCGCCCTTCGCTCCCGGATCGGGGACCTGCGCGGCGACCGCCACCTGCTCGGCCTCGCCGAACGGGTCGCCGCCGGCGACCTCGACCCCTACGGCGCCGCCGACCACCTCGTCGCCGGCCTCACCGAGAGCACCGCATAACGGGCGGGGGAAGCGCAACCGGGGAAGTGACATCAGGGGCGCGGGGAACCGCGCAGTCCGGATGCGGGCGAGCCCGCGCGGATCGGGGATGCACGAAGGGGCGCGGGGAACTGCGCGGGACGGAAGGCCACGGCCTGTTCTCACCGTCCCGCGCAGTTCCCCGCGCCCCTGGGTGGCTGCCCCCGTGCGCCCGGACCTGCGCCGTCAGGCGCGTCCGCGGAGGGCGCGGAGGTGTTCCGCGACCGGGGCGAGGGCCTCGTAGAGGGCGTCGATCTGCTCCGGGGTGAAGCGGTCGACGAAGTGGCTGCGGACGCTGCGGACGTGGTCCGGCGCGACCTTCTGGAGCGTCTCCCAGCCGGGTTCGGTGAGGTGGGCGTAGAGGCCGCGGCGGTCGCCCGGGCACTCCTGCCGCAGCACCAGCCCGGCGCTCTCCATCCGGGTGATCTGGTGGGAGAGCCGGCTCTTCGACTGCAGGGTGGCGGTCGCGAGGTCGGTCATCCGCATCCGGCGTTCGGGCGCCTCGGAGAGGACCACGAGGATCTCGTAGTCGTTGATGGCGAGGTTGTGCGGCTGGAGTTCGCGGCCGAGCTGGTACTCGAGCAGCTTGCTCACCTCCAGGTGGGCGCGCCAGAACTGCTGCTCGCGGGTGCTCAGCCACGGCGTCTCCTCCGCGGTGGCCGAGGAGGAGACGGCGGGGGCGTCGGTGACGTGCGTGTCCATGACCCCAGCATAGCCGTGCTTGTTAAATGTTGTACAAGTTTACGAATCCAGCCGCGCCCGGTTCACCGGTTCGGCCCCGTCAGAGGCCGAACCTCCGGCCGAGGTCGCCGAGGTTGCCCAGGCCCGGGATGTTGACGTTGGGCAGCTGCTGCCCGCCGCCGTGCGCCCCGGCACCCGGCTGGTGCGGCACCCCGCTGCCGGGCACGCCCGCCTCGGCGTGCACCACGCCGACCGAGCGCTCGGCCATCAGGGTCTCGGTCGACTGCAGCAGGACCTGGCCGGCCCCGATGAACTCGAACTGGTGCTCCTCGCCGGAGGCGCCGCCGAGCCCGGTCAGGTGGCGGAGCCCGCCGATCAGGCCGTGCATGTAGCCGTGATCGTAGTGGTGGCAGGGCGCGGGGCAGTCGGCCCAGCCGACCAGCGCCTGCGGGTCCACCCGGATGGGGGGTTCGACGAAGTGGACGGGGCCGTTGGAGGCGGCCACGAACTTGCCGGTGCCGATCAGGGTGAGGAAGCCCGGGATGATCGACTGCTTGAGCTTGAGCGAGGGCTCGAAGGCCAGCAGGTTGCCCGAGCGGACGGTGAGGTTGCCGTCCTCCAGGTCGTACGAGTTGAGGTCGAAGGCGCGGTCGGCGAGCAGCAGCTTGCCGCGGCCCTCGGCGACGACCCAGTCGGACGCGTGCAGCGGGGAGTTGAAGTTCCGCTCCAGCATCTGGTCGATGACGCCGCGGCCGATGCCCGAGAAGCGCATCTCGCCGTAGTAGGCGATCATCTTGCCCTTCTGCAGGTAGTACGCGCCGTTGAGGTCGACCGAGAAGGCGTACGGGTTGACGTTGTCGTTGACCGGCAGGCTCACGGCGTCGTGCACCACCGGGCCCTCGCCGCCGTTCTGCGGCAGCGGCGCGCCGTAGTTGCCCTGCGGCGGGGCCGGGTAGGGCTGGCCCTGCGGCGGGTACGGCTGGCCGGCCTGGGTCGGCTGGTACGCCTGCTGGTAGCCGGGCTGCGGCTGGCCCTGCGGCGGGTACGGCTGGCCCTGCGGCGGGTACGGCTGGCCGGGCGGCGGGTAGCCGGGCTGGCCGTAGGGCTGGCCGGGCTGGGGCTGGCCGTAGGGCTGCTGCCCGTACGGCGGCTGCGGCGGGTAGGACATCAGAGCTTCTCCTCGCTCGCCTGCACGTAGACCACTCCGTGGCCGGACAGCTCCAGCTGGAACGCCTCGCCCGAGCCGCGGCCGACCATGTCGCGCCAGCCGAGGGCGGTGGACAGCTTGTTGGTCACCTGGCCGCGGTGGGCCACGTACGCCTGCGGGTCGACGTGCACCGGCTGGCCGGGGCCGATCGGCAGCTCGAACACGCCGCCGTGCGCCATCACGGCGACCGAGCCGTGGCCGTCGAGCTTGGTGGTGAACAGGCCCTGGCCGGTCACCTGGCCGCGGACCATGCCCATCACGCCGCCCTGCTGGCCCATGAACATGGTCGACTGCTGCAGGGTGCCGTCGAAGGCGAGCAGCCGGTCGGCCTCCACGTAGAGGGTATCGCCGGTCAGCTCGATCACGTGGACGTTGTGGCCGCCGTGGCCGAACATCACGCTGCCCTGGCCCTCGACGGTCATCAGCGGGGTGTCCTCGTTGGCCACCCGGCGTCCGATCATCGACATGACGCCGCCCTGGCCGCCCATCACGTTGGGCGTGAAGGAGACCTCGCCGGTGTAGGCGAGCATCGAGCCGCGCTGGCTGAAGACCCGCTGGCCGGGCATGACCTTCGCCTCGA
The DNA here is from genome assembly GCF_040683455.1 of Kitasatospora sp. NPDC093679. Lineage (NCBI taxonomy): Bacteria > Bacillati > Actinomycetota > Actinomycetes > Kitasatosporales > Streptomycetaceae > Kitasatospora > Kitasatospora sp. NPDC093679. The sequence continues at coordinate 113,298 of NZ_JBFBDW010000020.1, read as the reverse complement.
CCATCTTGTTGTTGATCTTGGTGAACGGCATCAGACGTCGCCCCCGAAGGTCATCTTCTCGGAGGGCTGCACGTAGACCAGGCCCTCGCCGGCGAACTCGACCTGCATGGCCTCGCCGCCGCCCTCGCCGATGATCGTCGTCCAGCCCGCGCCCGACTTCAGGCTGCGGTTGAGGTTGCCGGTGTGCGCCACGTACGCACCCGGGTCGACCCGCAGCGGCATCCCCTGGGAGACCCGCAGGATGATCGCCGGGCCCTTGGACGTCAGTGCCGCCCAGCCGTGCCCCTCGACCTTGGTGGTGAACAGGCCGTTGCCGGACGCCATGCCGTTGAGTCCGGTGAAGGAGGTGCCGGTGTGCAGGGTCGCCTCGGTGCAGAGCAGGTTCTCCGACTCGACGTAGAGCGTCTCGCCGTTCAGCCGCACCAGGTTGACCTCGGTGGCCTTGTCGGCGAAGTAGCAGGTGCCCTGCCCCTTCACCTCCATGACCTCCATCTGCTCACCCGTCAGCCGACGCGTGACCATGCCGCGCAGGCCGTCACCGCCGCCGGACATCTTCTTGAAGTTCATCTGGCCCGTGTAGGCCACCATCGTGCCGTTGCGGGCCTTGACCGAGTCTCCCGCCATGTCGACGGCGAGCACCTTGGACCCCTGGAGTCGAAACTGTGCCACCGGGCGAATGTAGCGGCAGCCGGCCCGCACCCGGGAGGGGGCGCGGGCCTCTGGTACCGAGCTGCGACAAATCACACCGGGTCAGGGGTCAGACCGCCGGGGCCGGCTCCGCCCCGGGGACGGCGCCCGCGGCTGTCTCCACCTCCAGCAGCGAGGCCGAGTGCTTCTCCGCCTCGAAGGCGACCACGCCGCCGCGCAGGCCGAACAGCCGCTTCGACAGCATGATCCACAGCACCGCGAGGACGTTCAGCACCAGCGTGCCGATCTTCAGCGCACTGACGTGCTCGGTGAGTTCGTACACCTCCAGCGGCAGGAAGGCCGCCGTCGCCACCACCGTCAGGTACTCGGCCCAGCGGGCGCCCACCCACAGGCCGGCCGCCTCCACGATCTCGATCAGCGCGTACAGCACCAGCGCGCCGGCCACGATCAGCAGCGTGCCGTGCTTGTACTCGAAGGTCTTGCGGATCGTGTCGACGATCGGCGAGTGCTCCAGGTCCCAGTGGAAGTGGTCGGTGACGGGCCGGAACACCGAGAGGTTCTCGTCGAAGATCCGCCGCACCGCGTCCTGGCTGTTGGAGAACTTCCACACGCCCCAGGCGACGACCAGGATCAGCAGGCCGCGCAGCGCCCGCTCGATCGCGAGGAAGCGCAGGATGAACAGGTCGCGCAGGGCCTTGCCGCGCGGCACCAGCGGCGCCTCGTCGGCCGGGCCGGAGCCGTGCGGCGCGCCGAGCGCGAAGTCCCCGCAGCGCAGGCAGCGCCAGGCGTCGCCGAGCGCGGTGTGCGCGTGCAGCCGGCCGCGCAGGTCGGCCTCGTCGGGCGCGTAGGTGATGTGCCCGCGCCGCGAGCAGGTCCGCCGGTTCCAGTCGATGCGGAACATGTCCACCCCCGTGGTCGGTCGGCCCGGTCGTCGGGCCGTGCCGCAGCAGGATAGGGCCGCCCGTCGTGAGACCGGCCACCCCGGCCCCGGCGCGGCTGTTCGGTCGGTGATAATGAACGAGGCTTGTGATCGTGTTCACGAGCTCACTCGCCGACCCCTTTCCGAGGTGACCCGTGAAGACCAGCCCCGCCGTCCACCGCCTGCGACTCGTGTCCGGCCCGGAGGGCCTGTCCTTCCTGCTGCTGCTCGTGTGCTCGGTGCTCAAGCGGACCACCGACTTCAACGCGGTGCCGGTGATGGGCGCGGTCCACGGCGGCCTGTTCGTGCTGTACGTGGTCTTCCTCGCCCTGGCCTGGCAGCAGCAGCGCTGGGACGCCAAGCGCGGCATCGTGCTGTTCGTGCTGTCGGTGCTGCCCACCGGCGGCTTCTTCGCCGAGCGGATGCTCGCCAAGGAGGAGCGCGGCGAGGTGCCCGCGGCGGCCGCCGCGGCCTGACCGCCCTGGAACACCCCGGAACGACCCGACGGCCGGGCCCCCGTGGGGGAGCCCGGCCGTCGCCGTGCGCGGGGCGGGGGTCAGTTGACGTTGACCCCGCTCCAGGCCGCGCCCACCGCCTTGTACTCGGCGGAGGTGCTGCCGTAGAGGTCCTTCGCCGCGTTCAGGGTCGCGGTGCGGGCCGCCTTGTAGTTGGTGGTGGAGGTCATGTAGACGGTCAGCGCCCGGTACCAGATCTGCGCCGCCTTGGCCCGGCCGATGCCGGTCAGGGTCGCGCCGTTGGAGGTCGGGCTGTTGTAGCTGACGCCGTTGATCGTCTTCGCGCCGCTGCCCTCGGCCAGCAGGTAGAAGAAGTGGTTGGCGACGCCCGAGGAGTAGTGGACGTCCTTGTTGCCGACCGTCGAGGACCAGTAGTCCGCCGAGGCGCCGTCCTTGGAGGGCTTGTCCATGTAGCGCAGCGGGGTGCCGTTGCCGTTCAGGTTGAGCCGCTCGCCGATCAGGTAGTCCGGGGTGTCCACCGGCAGGTTGGCGTAGAACTCGACCATGGTGCCGAAGATGTCGCTGGTGGCCTCGTTCAGGCCGCCGGACTCGCCCGAGTAGTTGAGGCCCGCCGTGGCGGAGGTCACGCCGTGCGTCATCTCGTGGCCGGCCACGTCGATCGCGGTCAGCGGGTGGGTGTTGCCCGAGCCGTCGCCGTACGTCATGCAGAAGCAGCTGTCGCTCCAGAACGCGTTGACGTAGTTGTTCCCGTAGTGGACCTTGCTGTACGCGCCGACGCCGTTGTTCTTGATGCCGTTGCGGTTGAAGGTCGACTTGTAGAAGTCCCAGGTGGCGGCCGCGCCGTACTGGGCGTCCACCGCGGCGGACTGCCCGTTGGAGGCGCTGCCGTTGCCCCAGACGTTGTCGGCGTCCGTGTACAGCGTCCCGTTCTTGTCGACGGTGTACTGGCCGCCGCGGGTGTTGTCCTTCAACTGGTACGTCGAGCCGGTGTAGTTGGTGGTCAGGGTGACCGAGCCGACGAAGACGCCCTTGCCGCTGCCGGTCGCGTTGGAGGTGCGGATCTGCTCCTCGGAGGAGAGCACCGCGCCGGTCGTGGCGTCGGTGACGACCAGGCGGCTGCTCGGGGTGCCGTCGGCGCGCATGCCCTCGACGGTCGTCCGGTAGGCGAGCCGCGGGGCGCCGGAGGCGGCCCACACCACCAGCTCCGCGCCGCCCGCCGCGCCGACCGAGGTCAGCGCCGGCTCGTCCGCGTCGGCGGACTTCCCGACGGTGGCGGCGACGGCGCCGTGCGCCCCGGCGGCGGCCTGCGCGGCGGTGAGCTTCGGGCTGAGCGAGGCGGGGGCGACCGAGCCCTGGACGGCGCGGTCGACGGCCTTCACGGCGCCCTTGGCGTCCTGGTGCACGACCAGGTCGCCGCCGAGCACCGGCAGGCCGGCGAAGGTCCGGTCGAAACGCAGGTGGCGGGTGCCGTCGGCGTCGACGACGGCGTCCTTGACGACGAGCTGCTCCTGGCCGGAGAGGCCGAGGGTGCGGGCCGCGGCGGGGGCCTCGGCGCCTGCCCGGGCGAGCAGCGCGGCCCGCTGCTGCGCGGCGGCCGGGGCGGGGGCGGCCTGGGCGCCCGCGGCGACCTGGATCGCGCCGGCGAGCAGGGCCGAGGTGGAGAGGACGGCGCCGAGGGCGAGCTTTCGCTTCACGTACGGGTTCCTTCCGGATCAACCGCGTGTGCGCGGTCGCGCATCGCTCCGGGGCACCGGGTCCGGTGCCGACTGGGGCGGAACGAGCGCTGACGTGCTGCTCCGTGCGGTCATGCGGCGCGGGACCGGTTGGGGTGGCCGGTCGGACGCCGCACGGGGCTGGAAGGAAGCATGACAAGACGGTTCGTCAAATGACAGATGTATGACAAGAGTTGGCGCATTTCTGTCATCGCCGGTCGGGCCGGACACGAGGCAGCAGCCGGGCCTCCCCTCCGGAGGGCCCGGCTGCTGCGTCTTCAACCGCGGTGCGTCAGCTGACGTTCACCGCGGCCCAGGCAGCGGCAACCTGGGCGTACTCGGCGGAGCCGGCGCCGTAGAGGTCCGACGCCGCGTTCAGGGTCGCGGTGCGCGCGCCCTTGTAGTTGGTGGTGGAGGTCATGTAGACGCTCAGCGCCCGGTACCAGACCTGCAGCGCCTTGTCGCGGCCGATGCCGGTGACGGTGGAGCCGTTGTAGGTCGGGCTGTTGTAGCTGACGCCGTTGATCGTCTTCGCGCCGCTGCCCTCGGCCAGCAGGTAGAAGAAGTGGTTGGCGACGCCGGACGAGTAGTGGACGTCCAGGGAGCCCACGGAGGAGGACCAGTAGTCTGCCGAGCCGCCGTCCTTGGAGGGCTTGTCCATGTAGCGCAGCGGCGAGCCGTCGCCGTTGATGTTGATCAGCTCGCCGATCAGGTAGTCGCCCTTGTCGGCGGCCAGGTTGGCGTAGAACTCCACGCCGGTGCCGAAGATGTCGCTGGTGGCCTCGTTCAGGCCGCCGGACTCGCCGGAGTAGTTCAGGCCGGCGGTGTTGGCGGTGACGCCGTGGCTCATCTCGTGGCCGGCCACGTCCAGCTCGGTCAGCGGGTGGGTGTTGGACGCACCGTCGCCGTACGTCATGCAGAAGCAGGAGTCGTCCCAGAACGCGTTGACGTAGTTCCGGCCGTAGTGCACCCGGCTGTAGGCGCCGACGCCGTTGTTCTTGATGCCGTTGCGGCCGAAGGTGTTCTTGTAGAAGTCCCAGGTCACGGCCGCGCCGTACTGGGCGTCCACGGCGGCGGACTGGCTGCTGGAGACCAGGCCGGTGCCCCACGCGTTGTCGGTGTCGGTCAGCAGCGTGCCCGCGCCGGACGTCTTGTTGTTCAGCGTGGTGGTGTACTGGCCGCCGCGGGTGGCGTCCTTCAGCTGGTACGTCGAGCCGGTGTAGTTGGTGGTCAGGGTGACCGAGCCAACGAAGACGCCCTTGCCGCTGCCGGTCGCGTTGGTGGTCTGCACCTGCTCGTGGCTGGAGAGGACCTCGCCGCTCGCGGCGTCGGTGACCAGCAGCTGGCGGCTCGGGGTGCCGTCGGCGCGCATGCCCTCGACGGTGGTCTGGTAGGCCAGGCGGGGCTTGCCGGAGGCGGCCCAGACGACCAGCTTGCCGCCCGCGGGCGCGGCGACCGAGGTCAGCGCGGCCTCGTCGGCGTCCTTGGCGACACCGACGGTGGCGGCGACGGCGCCGTGCGCCTTGGAGGCGGCCTGCGCGGCGGTGAGCTTCGGGCTGAGCGTGGCCGGGGCGACCGAGCCCTGGACGGCGCGGTCGACGGCCTTCACGGCGCCCTTGGCGTCCTGGTGCACGACCAGGTCGCCGCCCAGGACGGGCAGGCCGGCGAAGGTGCGCTCGTAGCGCACGTGCCGGGTGCCGTCGGCGTCGACGACGGCGTCCTTGACGACGAGCTGCTCCTGGCCGGAGAGGCCGAGGGTGCGGGCCGCGGAGGGCGCCTCGGCGCCGGCCTGCGCGATGAGCGCGGCACGCTGCTCGGCGGGGGCGGCGGGGCCCACCGGAGCGGGGGAGGCCTGCGCGATACCGGCGCTGACCTGGATTGCACTGGCGAGGACCGCCGACGCAGAGAGAACGGCTCCGACTGTCAGCTTTCGCTTCACGTACGGGTTCCTTCCGGATCAACCGCGTGTGCGCGGTGGCGCCGCGTTCCGGGGCACCGGGGTTAGTGCCTGCTGGGGCGGAACGGGCGCGGACGTGCTGCTCCGTGCGGTTCGATGACGTCCGCCGGAGGGGTGGGGGCCGGCGGGTCGAACGAAGCTGGCGAGAAGCATGACAATGCAGATCGTGAAATGACAGGTCTCGATCGGGAGTTGGCCACCACTCGCCATCCGGACGTGAGCCTGCAAAGCGCCCGAAGCGCCCAATTCGCCCGTCCGATCGGTCGTTTCGATGCGGAGGAAACCCGTATGATCGCGTTCCGGCTCCAACTCCGGTCGCCGGAAGCAAGATTGCGGGCGTGTTTCGGCCGTGCGGAGCCCTGGTACGGACCAGAAATCACTTGGCGTGATCCCGCCAGAACCGGCCCTTGTCCACCATCGTGGACACCTGCTACCCCGTCCCCCGTACGCCGGTACGGTGGAAGAGTGCCCAAGCCCCTCGCCCTCGACTTCGACCCGATCGCCCGCGCCGGTGACCTGTGGACCCGCCGCTGGGGCGCCGTCCCGTCCATGGCGGCGATCACCTCGGTGATGCGCGCCCACCAGATCCTGCTGTCCCGGGTGGACGCCGTGGTGAAGCCCTACGGCCTCACCTTCGCCCGGTACGAGGCGCTGGTGCTGCTCACCTTCAGTAGGGCCGGCCAGCTGCCGCTCTCCAAGATCGGCGAGCGCCTCATGGTGCACCCGACGAGCGTCACCAACACCGTCGACCGCCTGGAGCGGGACGGCCTAGTCGCCCGCCGCCCCAACCCCGCCGACGGCCGCGGCGTCCTCGCCGCGATCACCGACCGCGGCCGCGAGGTGGTCGAGCAGGCCACCCGCGAACTGATGGCCATCGACTTCGGCCTGGAGGGCTACGACGACGAGCAGTGCGCGCAGGTCTTCGAGCTGCTCCGTCCGCTGCGGGTGGCGGCCGGCGATTTCTCCCCGTCCGCGGAGGAGGGCGGGGCCTGACCCGGCCGGTGCGTCCGGCGGGGGTGCGGCCGGAGCGGCCGCCGCCTGCGGTTACCCTCGTCGGTATGAAGCAGAGCGTGCTGACCCGATACCGGGCGCTGGCGTACGTCACCGGCGTCCTGCTGATCCTGCTGACCGCCGGCGTGATCGCCAAGTACGTGCTGGACGTCTCGGGCGCGAGCGGCTTCACCAGCGCCGTCGGCATCGCGCACGGCTGGCTGTACGTGGTCTACCTGGTTCTCGCCTTCGACCTGGGCACCAAGGCGAAGTGGCCGATGGGCAGGCTGGCCTGGGTGCTGCTGGCCGGCACGATCCCGACCGCCGTCTTCTTCGTGGAGCGCAAGGTCTCCCGCGACGTCGCCCCGCTGATCGAGACCCCGGAGCCGGTCTCCGCCTGAGCCCCCGCCCGCCTCTGCGACCGAGCCCCTCCCCGCCCCGGGGAGGGGCTCCGGCGTTCCGGGGTCCGGTCCGCGCCGTCGACGGGTCGTATGACGCCCGGACCAATCGGCGGGGGCGTTCCGGCCGCCGCCCTCCGGCCGGCGGCGGGTGCCGTGAGGCCCTCCGGCTCAGGCGTCCAGGCCGACGAGGGCGCTCAGCATCAGGGTGGTGAAGCGGTCCAGCCAGCGGCGGGTGATGGGTTCGCCGGCGACCAGGAGCCGGTGCTCGACGGCGCCCGCGATCATGTCGAAGACGAGGTCGATCTCCTCGCAGGCGGCCGCCTCGTCCTGGTCCGAGCGGAGCTCGCCGCGGGCCTGGGCGTTGGCCCGTCCCGTCCGGACGAGGTGCTTCTGCGGGTCGACGATGCGTTCGCGGATGCGCAGCCGCAGCTGAGGGTCCCGGCTGCCCTCGGCGAACAGCGCCATCAGCGCGGCCTGCGACTCCGGCCGGGCGAGCAGGTCGGCGAACTGGGCGACGGTGGCGGCGATGTCCGCCCGCAGGCTGCCGAGGTCGGCCATCTCCAGTTCGTCGAAGAGGCTGGCGACGGCGTCGACGACCAGTTCGTTCTTGGACGGCCAGCGCCGGTAGAGGGTGGTCTTGGCGACGCCGGCCCGGGTGGCGACGTCGCCCATGGTGAGGCCGCCCCAGCCGAGTTCGGCGAGGGCTTCACGGGTGGCGTCGAGGATCGCCCGGTCGGCGGCAGCGCTGCGCGGACGGCCCTTGCCACGGGGAAGGGCGGCGTCCGGGGCAGCCGGCTGCTGGGTGGTGGGGGCCACCGAGCCTCCTAGCTGAAAATTTACCGGTTGGTAACTTGGTCGGTCCGGGTAAAGGTAGCGACCGGAACCCCCGGTCAGCAGCCACCGGCGGGCGGAAAGTGGGGCAGGTCACGTCCTGCGGCCCCGAGGGGGTCTTGCGGGACGGGCCCGGGATGGAGATACGCTACGACTCGTAGCGAAAGAGCGGCAACCACGCGTCGTGCCCATGGGATCGGGCCGGTGCGGGGCGCGGATGGGGATCCGCGCCGGCAGCGGCTACACACCGGGAGGCGGCCCCCGACGCACGGTCGGGTGGCGCAGGCGCGACGGCTCGGCGAGGTTTCCGGCCGGTTGGCGCCCGTCACCCGTGCGGACGGGGGAGGATGGTGCCATGCAGTCACGGAATTCGCGTCTCAACAGCGCCGCCCTTCGCGGAGCGGTCGACCTCGCCGCGGTCAAGGCGGCCGGCGAGGCAGCCCAGAAGGCCGAGCAGGCCCGGGCCGATCGGGCCCGGCAGGCCGCGGCCGGCGGCGACACCGCACCCGCGCCCCACCAGCTAGTCCTCGACGTCACCGAGGACACCTTCGAGGCGGAGGTCGTGCAGCGCTCGGCCGAGGTCCCGGTCGTGGTCGACTTCTGGGCCGAGTGGTGCGGCCCGTGCAAGCAGCTCAGCCCGATCCTGGAGCGCCTGGCCGAGGAGTACGCCGGCCGGATCGTGCTCGCCAAGATCGACGTCGACGCCAACCAGCTGATCGCCCAGCAGTTCGGCATCCAGGGCATCCCGGCCGTGATGGCCGTGGTGGCGGGCCAGCTCGTCCCGCTGTTCCAGGGCGCCGAGAACGAGGCCAACGTCCGCAAGATCCTCGACCAGCTGATCGCGGTCGCCGAGCAGCGCTTCGGCATCACCGGCCTGTCCGCGGACGCGGCCGGCGGCGAGGCCGCGGCGCAGGCACCGCGGCTGCCGTCCGACCCGGCGCTGGAGGCGGCGCACGACGCGCTGGACCGCGGCGACCTCGGCGGCGCCGTCCAGGCGTACCGGAACGTGCTGTCCGACCAGCCCGGAAACACGGAGGCCAAGCTGGGCCTGGCCCAGGCCCAGCTGCTGCAGCGGGTCGAGGGCATGGACCCCCAGCAGGTGCGGGCGGCGGCCGCCGCCGGCCCGAAGGACGTCGAGGCGCAGCTGCGCGCGGCCGACCTGGACCTGGTGGGCGGGCACGTCGAGGACGCCTTCGGGCGGCTGGTGGACACCGTCGGCCGGACGGCCGGCGAGGACCGGGACGCCGCGCGGCTGCGGCTGCTGGAGCTCTTCGAGGTCATCGGCCCGGAGGACCCGCGGGTGGTCGCGGCGCGCAGCGCCCTCGCCCGGGTGCTCTTCTGACGGCAGTGGCCGGGCGGTTTTGCCGCGGCCGGGTGCAGTGGCCCGGCCCGAGCGGGTGGCACGGCGTGTGACCTGCGGTGTCGCTGGGGATTTGGCGACAATCCAGGAGATTTTGTAGAGCTTAATCAAATCTTGACAACCACCCTCGGCCGGTCACGCTCAGTGGCCGGCTGAGGTGTTTCGGCGCCGTTTCCTGCGGATTGCGGATGTGTCGCCCACGGTGAATGTGACGCAGAGTAATCGAGCCTCTGTTTCCATGATCAACGGCGCACACTGTTGGATTACCCGTCAGTAATCGACCCCTTGTGTTCGGCCCGGGATTCCAGCACGATCGGCCCACGCCCGGTCCCGCTCAGGGAATCCCCATCGGGTAACCGCCGGCCCCGGTCGGCGGTTGGAGGGCAGGGGGGTAGCCGCAGATCCCACACGCGGTTCCTGTCCTTTCTGCGACCGCGCAGCCGTGCGGTCGCCGGTTGTCGCTCGGGGGTGATCGCCATGTCCGTCGGCCCACGACGCGCTGGCGCTCTCCGCTACCGAGGACGTAGCTCTCTCCCATCCCAGGCCCGGGCCGGTGCGGGACGCACCGGACACGGCCGGAGATGTACGTCCTAGAAGGAGGACACACGCATGTCCCAGACTTTCGGCAAGACCAGCTGGAAGCGCTTCGGCATCGCCATGGTGCCGGGCATCGCCGCCACCGCGGCGATCGGCGTGGCGCTGGCCAACAACGCGCTCGCCGCCTCGTTCAACGTCTCCGGCCAGCGCTTCAAGGTCACCGCCGAAGACCTGACGGGTGAGAACTTCGCCCAGTTCGGCTCGTACGACTTCGAGACCAACGGCACCCCGCACGCGGTCGCGATCTCCGCGTTCGACACGGCCACCATCAAGGGCATGTGCCAGTCCGTGGTCAGCGAGCCCGCGCTGCTCGGCCTGAAGCTGCCGAAGGTGACCCTGCGCCTGGAGGCCGGCAAGAGCGACGACGTCAAGAAGCAGGTGTCCGCACAGAACCTGCTGATCGACCTCGACCAGCTCTCGGCCGACGCCGAGTTCACCGACATCAACATCGGCCAGGACGCCTCGACGCTGAAGACCAGCGCCACCGCCAACTGGAAGAACATCCAGGGCAGCGGCAAGCCGTCCGGCCTGCTCGGCTTCTCGCAGACCGCCCCCAAGGCGCACCTGACCAACGTGAAGCAGACCGCGTGGGCCACCTCGGCCGGCACCTTCAAGCTCAACGGCCTGGACCTCAAGCTGTACGTCGGTGACGACGGCAACGGCAAGGAGTGCTACTGATCCTCGTCTGACGGTGCGCCGACCGGTGCACCGCGATGACGGATCCCGCGGCCGGAGGCGGGCGCCCGCCCGCCCCCGGCCGCAGCTCAGGCGTTTCCTCCCCCTCGCAGCGAACCATCGAGGAGTTGCATCGTGTCCAGCGCAACTGCCCAGACGTGGCCCGAGAACGACGGCGGCATCAACCTGCGGCTGCGGTTCCGCAACTGGCGCCGCTCGCGGCCGTTCTGGGGCGGCCTGCTGGCCATGATCGCCGGCGTGCCCATCCTGTACTTCCCCTACGCCGAGCTGAACCTCGCCGGCATGACCGTGTCGATGGCCACCACCGCGGGCGCCGGTTCACTCATCATCGGCATCCTGATGATGTGCCTCGGCCTGACCGCGTGGTTCCAGCCGCTGGTGCGGATCTTCTGCGGCGTGGCGACCACGCTGCTCGCACTGATCTCCATCCCGGTCTCCAACCTCGGCGGCTTCGGCTTCGGCCTGATCCTCGGCCTGATGGCCGGCGGCCTGCTGATGGCCTGGGCGCCGCTCAAGCCCGTCGCCGCCGTCGAGGAGGCGCCCGCCACGGAGCCCGCCGCCGAGGCCGCCACGGCGGACTCCACGGCCGAGGCCCCGGTCGAGACCACCCGGCCGCTGCTGCCCGCCCAGCAGACCCCGGCCGACGACGCCGCACCGGCGGCCGACCCGGGGGAGCAGCGGTGACCGACCGGGACGAGTCCGCCGCAGCCGCCGTGCCCGGTCCCCGCCACGCCGCGCCGCGGACGAGCGTGCGCCGCCGCATCCGCGGCCGGGTGATGGCGATCGCCGCCGTGCCCACTGCGATGCTGGTGGGTGCCGCCTACACGCCGACCACGCTCGCCGTCGCCGACACCCAGAGCGACAAGGCCTGCGCCACGGCTCCGGACACGGTGATCGAGGAGACGCCCGTCCCCAAGAGCGAGATCAAGGTGCTGGCGGCGCCGTCCGCCACGGCCAAGGCCGGGACCAAGAAGTCCGGCGCGACCACCTCGCCCTCCACGGTCAAGGTGCCCGTCCCGACCGCCACGGCCACCTCGGCGAAGCCCTCCCCGTCGGCCGACGCCACGCCTCCGAACGTGATCGGCGACATCCTCACCGGCATCGGTGACGTCTTCAAGCCGCTGACCGGCACCACGCCGACGCCGACCGCGGCGCCGAGCACTACCGCGAAGACCGTCACCACCCAGGCGGCCACCGCCCCGGCCGCGAGCGCCTCCGCCGCGCCGAAGGCGGCCGCGACGCCCGCCCCCGCCGTGAAGGCGGCCACGCAGTCGGCGAGCCCGTCGGCCTCCCCCTCGCCGTCCGCCACCGGCCCGAACTGCCTGGTGGACACCAGCAAGGAGAAGGCGCTGGCGGCGCCGACCGGCCACGTGGTGCCCGACCAGAACTGGGTGCTGCACTCCAGCAAGCTCGCCCTGCACGGCTCGGTGTTCAACGGCGTGTACGACGTGAAGACGCCGACCGGTTCCAAGCGCGTCCTGAAGTTCACCACCGCCTCGGTGGACATCGGCGACCTCGACATGTCGACGATCGAGGTGAAGGGCAAGACCTTCCACGTGAAGGCCGCGCCCGGCACCACCTCGACCATGCGCAACGGCCCGATCACCATGTACGTGGAGAGCCTCTCCGGTCACCTCTCGGCGATCTACGGCCTGCCGATCCCGATCGACCTGGGCGAGATCACCCTCACCCCGGACACCCTGCCCAAGTGGCTGTGGGACCTGATCGGCTCCGTGCCGATCCCGCTCGACATCACCCTGGACAAGGCCAAGGCCGTCCAGGCAGGCCAGTTCGGCGGCACCCTCAAGATCCCGGGCATGCACCTCTTCAACGACGACCAGCCGTACGACGGCTGAGCCCACCCGTCGCACCCCGCGGCCCGGCCGGACCTCCGGCCGGGCCGTCGGCGTTGTATGTATCTGACATATCGTCAATTTACTTGCTGTAATAGTTGGTTGACGGCGGCCCTCCCTCTGATCGGCGGGGGTCGAACCCGCCGGACGGGGGTGCCCGGGTCGTTCGTCTGCGTGTGAAGATTCAGTTCGCCCACGGGGGGTGGGCTTTACGGGACCTGCGCAACCGCGGGCCCGGAAGCACGGGCTGCGGCCGGACACGAGGACGGCCGGCGCGGTGCTGCGCGCCCTCCTGGGTCCGGACGACCCCAGGAGACCGCAACCCCATGACGACCGCACAGGCCGGACACCCACGCAGGGCCCGGCACGCCCTGGCCCGGTGGTTCACGGCCACCGCGCTGGTGACCTCGGCGTCACTGGTGATGGCCGCCGCACATGCCGTGCCCGCCCTGCCCGTCGCGCCCGGCGCCGACGGCCCGGGACTGCCCGGGTACGCGGTCAACGGCGAGGTGGCGCACTTCGACTTCGAGTACAGCGGCGACCAGGAGTCGCCCAACACCGTGCCGAACGGACCCCGTGGCATCCACCGCAACGGTGCCGTCGTCGGCCCGCGCACCGACAACGAGGCGGTCTGGGGCATCCCGGACCGCGCCGTCAGGTCGCTGCGGCTGAACGGCACCGACCAATACATGTCCGTGCCGCTCACCGTGCCCACCGAGGAGTCCTTCTCGGTGTCCGCCTGGGTCAAGCCGGCCAAGATCGGCGGCAGTTCCTACTCGGTGATCACCGAACCCGGCAGCCGCGTCTCCGGCTTCTACCTGAAGATCAATCCGGACGGCCGCCCGCTCTTCGGCATGCCTCGCGGAGACTCCGAGAACACCGGCTGGGACACCGCCAACGGCACCGCCCCGCTCGTTGCGGACCAGTGGACGCACCTGACCGGCGTGTACGACGCGGCTGCTGGCGAGATCCGGCTCTACGTCAACGGTACCCGGGCCGGCCGCGCCGTCCGCACCGCCACCTGGCACGCCCAGGGCCAGATCGAGGTCGGCCGCGGCGAATGGGCCGGAGCACCCGCCGACGGCTTTCCCGGCCGGATGACCGACGTGCGCATCTGGCAGCGTGCCCTGCCCGACCTGGAGGCGGCCGACATCGCCATCGCCGACCGGGTGATCCGCAGCGACCGCTGCACCGGCGGCGACTACCTGCACTCCGGCGGGCCCAAGCTCAAGACGATGATGGCGACGGCGCTCAACGGGTCGCTCGCCGACGTCCACGCGGCGACCGCGAGCGCCTGGGGCTACGGCCCCGCCGCCCTCGCCAACCTGGAGGACCAGAAGGACCAGCGGGCGATCCAGGACGCCGAACTCGCCCGCGAACAGGCGTGGACGGCCGTCACCAAGCCGTTCGCCGTGCACGGCCCCGACTACGTCACCTTCTTGAACCCGCCCGGCTACGGGGCTCCCGTCTTCGCCTTCCTCGGTAGCGGCGCGACGACCTCCGACGGCCCGCCCAAGCCCTCCAAGGCCGCCCTGGACAAGGCTGTCGCCATCAGCAAGGAGCGGGCCAACCCGCAGGGCTGGGACGCCTACACCCTCTACGCCAACGAGGACGCGCTGAAGCGCCTCTCCGCCTACCAGATCGCCAGGTTCATCCGGCAGGGTGGATTCCCGTCGGCAGCCCCGGCCAAGGGCTCACTCGAATTCCGCACGGAGGTCGAGGAGCTCAAGACACAATGGGCCGGCTGCGACAGCACCGACCCGCTCGACCCCGACCACAGGCTCGATGACGTCGTCGCCACGGCGAGCGCGGAGTGGCAGGCGGAACAGGCCGCCCAGGCAAAGCCGCGCGCGGACATCGCCGCCGCCGACATCCAGGCGTACACCGACCTGCGCACGGCGACCATCGCCATGGTCGAGGCTCAGGGCCAGGGCTTCGTCGTCAGCCGCATGCTGGCCTTCCAGAAGTACTGGCAGGGTCGGCCCAGGACCGACGCGGACTATCCCAAGCCGGAGAAGTTCACCCAGGCCGCCACCGAGACCGCCAACGCCAAGAAGGCGATCTCCGCACAGCTCGCGATTGCCCAGAAGGCAGCGGCCTCCGCGAAGTCCCAGGCCGACAAGGCCGCCGTTGCCCAGACCGAGGCCGGGAGGACCGCCGCGGCCGACGGCACCCCGTACGGCCGCGGCCTTACCTACGCCCAGCAGTCCGTTCAGGTCGCCAAGGCCTCCGCGGCCGCCGCGCAGACCGCCGCCAAGGCCATTGAGACCACCCTCGGCACGGTGTCCGCCACCCAGGCCGACAGCCAGGCCCTGTACGCACTGGCGGACACCCAGACCCGCGCCGCCCAGGCGGAGTTCAAGCGCGCCGCCGCGCAGGAGGCCGCCGACCAGGCCAAGGCCTCGGCGACCGCCGCAGCCCTCCAGGCCGAGCAGGCGGCCAAGGCCGCCGCCCGCGCCAAGGCCGACCGCGAACAGGCCCACCAGGCCGAGCAGGCGGCCAAGGCCGCCGCCGACGACGCGCACGCCAAGCGGACCGTCGCCGAACAGGAACGCGCCGCCGCGGCCGCCGCCAGGCAGCGGGCCGATGCGGAACACGCGAAGGCCGCCGCGGCCGAGGCCCGCGCCAAGGAGCAGCAGGCCGCCGCCGCGAGCGCCCTCGGCACTGCCGAGGGCGCCGAGCGGACCGCCGCCCAGAAGAAGGACGCGGCGCTCGCCGCCGAGGCTCGGGCAGCCGAGGCCCGTGATGCCGCAGTCGCCGCGGAAGCCCGCCGCGACGCCACCCGGGCCCGGCAGGAGTCGCTGGAGGCCGCAGCCGCGGCGGCCGAGGGCACCGATGCCGCCCAGGCCACCCGCAAGGCCGCGAACGAGGCCAAGGCCGCCGCCGACCAGGCATCCGGGGCCGCGACCGGGGCGCGTGCCGACGCGGACCAGGCCACCCGGGCCGCTGTCGACGCGCGTACCGCCGCCACCCAGGCCGCCGGCGCGGCCGCCCGCGCCAGGTCGGCCGCCGACGGAGCCCAGGCGGACTACACCGTCACCAGCGCCGCCGTCGCCACCGCCCACGCCGCGGTCGCCGACGCGGTCGCCGCCTCTGCCCAGGCCACGCGGAACGTCGAGACCGCCGCCGTCGAAGCGGACAAGGCGGCCGCGGCCACCGTGAAGGCCAAGCAGGCCGCAGCGGCCTCCCGCACCGAGGCCGACCAGGCCGCGGCCGACAGCGCCCGGACGGCAGGCCAGGCCTACGCCGCCTCGCTCGCCGCCCTGTCCGCCCGCGACGCGGCCGGCGCCGCAGCCGTCTCCGGCGACCGGGCGGTCGCCCTCGGCACACCGTTCCGTCAGACCGACTCCTCGGCGGCCCTCGCCGCCCTGATCGGCCAGGCCGGAAAGACCCTCGCCCAGCAGCAGGCCGACGCCGCCAAGGCCCGTGCCGACGAGGCCGCCCAGGCCGCCCGGGACGCCGCAGCACTCGCGGCCAAGGCCGACGCCGCAGCCAAGGCAGCAGCCCAGGCCGCGGCCAATGCGGCGGCCGACACCGCGAGGGCCGTCGCCTCGCTGCAGGCCGCCCGCACCTCCGCAGCCCAGGCCGCGGCCGAGGCGGAGGCGACCAAGAAGTCCGGGGCCGCGACCGAGTCCTACAACGGCCAGGCGTTCGTCGACTCGGGCGCCGCCCACGTCGCGGCCACGGAGGCCAAGGCCGACGCGGACGCCGCCGACGCCTCCGCTACCGAGGCGGAGCACAACGCCGCCGGCGCCCGGCAGGCCGCCACCGACGCCGAGCACAGCGCGGCCGCCGCCAAGCAGGCCGCCGCCAACTCCGACCAGTACGCGACCACCGCCGAGCAGGCCGCCGCCAACGCCCGCCAGAGCGCCGAGGAGGCCCAGGCCGCCTCCAACCGGGCCGAGGCCAAGCGCGACAAGGAGGTCCTGGAGAAGGGCGGCGCCACCGGCGTCGGAGGCATGTTCACCCAGCAGACCGTCGAACCGCTGGAGGACCCCAAGCCCGAGAACGAGTGCGTCCTCGGCATGGGCAACAGCGGCTGCGACGTCACCTTCCGGCTGCGCTTCAAGCTGACGGTCGACTTCTACCTCTGCACCGATCCGAACGCCGGACCGGACGTCACCGCCGCCACCTGCCCGGCCGCCAACATCGTCTGGCTCGGCGACGACACCGGCGAGCGGACCACCACGATCACCAAGCACTTCAGCAACTGGGACATCACCAAGATCGTTGACAAGGCCGTGCTCCAGGGCCTGTGGCAGGGACTCACGGACGACTTCGTCAAGTGCGCCCACTTCGACCTGGGCGGCTGTGCCTGGGCGGCCACATGGCTCGTCCCGCCGTCCAAGATCGCCAAGGCGGTCGAGTTGATCCGCGCCCTGGACGCCTCCCTGCACACCGGTGTCGGCATCCGTGACTCCTACCTCGCCCTCAAGGCGCTCGGCCTGGACGCCAAGGTGACCGCCACCATCGAGCAGGAGGTCCACCTCGTCGAGGAGGCGTTCACCGCCTGCAAGCTCAACAGCTTCCCGGCCGGGACCCAGGTCCTGATGGCCGACGGGTCCCACCGGGCGATCTCGGCCGTCAGGGTGGGCGACCTCCTGGCCGCCACCGACCCGCGTACCGGCGCCACCGTCGCGGAGCCGGCCACCGCGATCTTCGCGCACACCACGCAGCGCCTGGTCGACGTCCACCTCGCCGACGGCGGCAGGCTCACCAGCACGGCGGGTCACCGCCTGTACGTCACCCAGCACGGCTGGACCCTCGCGTCCGACCTTCGGGCCGGTGACCTGCTGCACTCGGCAGACGGAACGGAACACGCGGTCAGCGCCGTCGAGGACCGGGACGGAATCGCAGCCCAGACGGTCTTCGACCTGACCGTCAGCGGACTTCAGACGTTCCACGTCCGGACCGAGGGAGACCGCCCGCAGGACATCCTCGTCCACAACTGCAACAACCTGGCCGCGGACGCCCAGGAGTTCCCCAGGATCGCACACACCCTGTCCGAGCACGTCAACGTCGACCGTGCGGAGGCGGAACGGTTGGCACGGGTGAAGCTGGAAAGGGGGGACGCCGGACTCAACGGAGTGTTCATCGACGAGCAGACCGCTCAGCAGGTCGTCGACTACGGCGTCGCGGACTACCTCGCCAAGAACAAGGAGAACCGCAAGAAGCTCAGCCAGTGGATGGCCAACCGGGACGACACCACAACGCTCTTCAAGATCAAGGGCAGGTTCGGGGCGAACAACTCGATCGGCACCATCTACTTCCACGACGGCCGCACGCCGGTGGCGGCCAACAACGAATACACGATCCTGTTGAAGAAGATGCCGGGGCACCCGCGCGGCTACATCGTCTCGTCGGCCTTCCCGTCGGGAATGGGGTGAAGATGACCGCCAACCGTTCCGAGGGCGACTTCGGACTCACCGGACTGACCCATCGCTTCCACGAGGAGTGGGGGCGGGACAGCACCGCGCAGGAGCTCGTCGCCCGCAGCGCCGCGGAGGGCGGGGGCGTCAACGCGTACGCGATCCGCGCGGACGTGGCCCGACTGCTCGGCTCCCGGTTGCCGGACACGGACCTGACCGCACTCTGGCAGGCGGCGACCGGCCGCCGGTACAACCTGGAGTACCTGGGCATCGGCATCCGCGACTGGTTGGGCGAGGTCGCGGCGATCTGCGCCGAGCGGTCGGGCGGTCCGGTCCCGGCCCCCGGCCCGGCCGGACCGGGGGAGCAGGCGGTCGCGGACGCCGTGCTGGACGAGCTGCGGCTCGCCGGCCCCGCGCTGGCCGCCGCCACGGAGAGCCGGATCGAGCAGGAGGTGGCCGGCGTCGTCCCCGCCCTGGAGTCGGCCCTCGGTGAGGTCGGCCCGGACCTCACCTTCCGGCTGTTCCTGCGGGCGATGGGCGAGTACTGGGTGTCGATCGATCGCGCGCAGTACGACCGGTACCGCTCGCTGGGCGAGCGGCTCGGCCACGGGGAGCTCCACGTGAACGACGTGGACTTCCTGGTGGACCTGGACGCCTGAAACGCCGAGCCGCTCGCCCAGCGAGCGGTACCGGTCGTACTGCGCGCGATCGATCGACACCCAGTACTCGCCCATCGCCCGCA
>NZ_JBFBDW010000020.1:0-94737 GCF_040683455.1 Kitasatospora sp. NPDC093679 | reverse complement strand
GTTCCCCTCCTCCGGTCGGAGGAGGGGAACCGCCCCTCGGCGATGCTGCGCCGGGTGTCAGTGGTGGTCGCGGCTGCCCAGGTGGTGGACCTGGACCATGTTGGTGTTGCCGGGGACGCCGGGAGGCGAGCCGGCGGTGACGATCACGGTGTCGCCCTCGGCGAGGCGGTTCAGGCGCAGCAGCTCGCGGTCGACCTGCTGCACCATCTCGTCGGTGGTCTCGACCTGCTCGGTCACGTACGCCTCGACGCCCCAGCTCAGCGAGAGCTGGTTGCGGGTGGAGGCGTCCGGCGTGAACGCGATCACCGGGATCGGCGAGCGGTAGCGGGACAGCCGGCGGGCGGTGTCGCCGGACTTGGTGAACGCGACCAGCGCCTGGCCGTTGAGGAAGTCGCCGAGCTCGCACGCGGCGCGGGCGATCGAGCCGCCCTGGGTGCGCGGCTTGCGGCCCGGGTTCAGCGGCTGGAGGCCCTGCGAGAGCAGCTCCTCCTCGGCCTTCTCGGCGATCCGGCTCATCGTCCGGACGGTCTCGACCGGGTACTTGCCGACGCTGGACTCGGCGGAGAGCATGACCGCGTCCGTGCCGTCCAGGATGGCGTTGGCGACGTCGGAGACCTCGGCGCGGGTCGGGCGCGAGGCGTGGATCATCGACTCCATCATCTGGGTCGCCACGATCACCGGCTTGGCGTTGCGGCGGGCCAGGGTGATCAGCTGCTTCTGCACCAGCGGCACCCGCTCCAGCGGGTACTCGACGGCGAGGTCGCCACGGGCCACCATGATCGCGTCGAAGGCGAGGACGATCTCCTCCATCGCCTCGACGGCCTGCGGCTTCTCGATCTTGGCGATGACCGGGACGCGGATGCCGACCTCGTCCATCACCTTGTGGACGTCGTGGATGTCGGCCGCGTTGCGGACGAAGGACAGTGCGACCATGTCGACGCCCAGCTCGAGGGCGAAGCGCAGGTCCTCCTTGTCCTTCTCGGAGAGGGCGGGCACGTTGACGGCCGCACCGGGCAGGTTGATGCCCTTGTTGTTCGAGAGCACGCCGCCCTCGACCACCACGGTCTTCACCCGCGGGCCGTCGACGCTGACGACCTCCAGGGCGATGACGCCGTCGTTGATCAGGATCGGGTCGCCGGGCTTCACGTCGCCGGGCAGGCCCTTGTAGGTGGTGCCGCAGATGTGCTGGTCCCCGGGCACATCCTCGGTCGTGATGGTGAAGGTGTCGCCGTTGTCGACGGTCACCGGTCCGTTGGCGAAGGTGGCCAGCCGGATCTTCGGGCCCTGCAGGTCGGCCAGCACGCCGATGGTGCGGCCGGTGTCCTCGGACACCTGGCGGACCTTGCGGTACCGCTCCTCGTGCTCCGCGTGGGAGCCGTGGCTCATGTTGAGTCGGGCGACGTTCATGCCCGCTTCGACGATGGCCTTCAGCTGTTCGTAGGAGTCCGTCGCCGGACCCAGGGTGCAGACAATTTTCGCTCGGCGCATATCCGTCAGTCTATCCGTTCGAGTTATCGGTGCATCACGCCCGGACCGGGAGAAATCGCCAACGAACCATCCCGAAGGGTGGGACGCTGACGGGCTGTCATCTCAAATGTCGTCGTGCACCAGTGCGAAGGCCTGGCGGGCGATCTCCAGCTCCTCGTCGGTGGGCACCACCGCGACCGCCACCCGCCCGTGATCGGGCGAGATCAGCCGCGCCGCACCGGAGCGCACGGCGTTCAGCACCGGGTCGACCTCGATGCCCAGCGCCGACAGCCCCGCGCACGCCGCCTCCCGGACGGGCGCCGCGTTCTCGCCCACCCCCGCGGTGAACACCACCGCGTCCACCCGGCCCAGTACCGCGTAGTACGCCCCGATGTACTTGCGCAGCCGGTGCACGTACACGTCGAAGGCCAGCTGCGCGTCCCCGTCGCCCTCGCCGGCCCGGCGCAGCACCTCCCGCATGTCGTTGTCCCCGCACAGCCCGACCAGGCCGCTGCGCCGGTTCAGCAGGTCGTCGATCTCATCGATCGTCAGGCCGCCCACCCGGTGGAGGTGGAAGACCAGGCCCGGATCGGCGTCCCCGGAACGGGTGCCCATGACCAGGCCCTCCAGCGGCGTCAGGCCCATGGAGGTCTCCACGCACACCCCGCCCGACACCGCCGAGGCCGAGGCCCCGTTGCCCAGGTGCAGCACGATCACGTTCAGCTCGGCCGGGTCGCGGCCGAGCAGTCGCGCGGCCGCCCGCGAGACGTACTGGTGCGAGGTGCCGTGGAAGCCGTACCGGCGCACCCGGTGCTGCTCCGCGGTCTTCCGGTCGATCGCGTACGTGGCGGCGGCCTCCGGCATCGTGCTGTGGAAGGCCGTGTCGAACACCGCGACCTGCGGCAGGTCCGGCCGCAGCGCGCGGGCCACCTCGATGCCGACGATGTTCGCCGGGTTGTGCAGCGGCGCGACCGGGATCAGCCGGCGGATCTCGGCCACCACCTCGTCGTCGATCAGGGTCGGCGCGGCGAATCGCTGCCCGCCGTGCACCACCCGGTGGCCGATCGCCGCGAGGCCGGGGGAGCCCAGCCCGAGGTCGTCCGCGGCGAGCTCCTCGGCGACCGCGGCGAGCGCCTCCGCGTGGTCGGCGAAGACCCGCAGCCGCTCGCGCCGCTCGCCCCGGGCCGGGGTGTGCAGCAGCCGGCCGTTCACCTCGCCGATCCGCTCGACCAGCCCGGCCGCCGCCCGGGAGCCGTCCAGCATGTCGATCAGCTGGTACTTCACGGAGGAAGACCCCGCGTTCAGCACGAGGACCAGCGTGGATTCGGTCACTGCTCGGCTCCTTCGGCGGGGCGCTGCGACTGGATCGCGGTGATCGCGACCGTGTTGACGATGTCCTCGACCAGGGCGCCGCGGGACAGGTCGTTGACCGGCTTGCGCAGGCCCTGCAGCACCGGCCCGACCGCCACCGCGCCGGCCGAGCGCTGCACCGCCTTGTACGTGTTGTTGCCGGTGTTCAGGTCCGGGAAGACCAGCACGGTCGCCCGGCCCGCCACCGAGGAGCCCGGCAGCTTGGTCTCCGCCACGTACGGGTCCACCGCGGCGTCGTACTGGATCGGCCCCTCGACCAGGATGTCCGGGCGCGCCCGGCGGACCAGCTCGGTCGCCTCCCGCACCTTGTCCACGTCCGCGCCCGAACCGGAGGTGCCCGTCGAGTACGAGAGCATCGCGACCCGCGGCTCCACCCCGAACTGGGCCGCCGTCTCCGCGGACTGCACCGCGATGTCGGCCAGCTGCTGCGCGTCCGGGTCCGGGTTCACCGCGCAGTCGCCGTACACCAGCACCCGGTCGGCCAGGCACATGAAGAACACCGAGGAGACGATCGCCGCACCCGGCGCCGTCCTGATCACCTCGAAGGCCGGCCGGATGGTGGCCGCGGTCGAGTGCACCGCACCGGACACCATGCCGTCGGCGATGCCCTCCTGCACCATCAGCGTCCCGAAGTACGAGACGTCGGTGACCACGTCCAGGGCGCGCTCCAGCGTCATACCCTTGTGCGCCCGCGCCCTGGCGTACAGCTCCGCGAAGCTCTCGCGCAGCGGACTGGTCGCCGGGTCGACGATCCGCAGCCGGGCCCGGTCCGCGGCCTCCTCCGGGTGCGGCAGCTCCAGACCGAGCGAGGCCGCCCGGCGCTGCACCGCGTCCCGCTCGCCCAGCAGGGTCAGGTCGCAGATGTTGCGGCGCAGCAGCACCTCCGCCGCCCGCAGCACCCGCTCCTCGGTGCCCTCCGGCAGCACGATGTGCCGCCGCTGCGCCCGGGCCCGCTCCAGCAGCGCGTGCTCGAACATCATCGGGGTCACCCGCTCGGACCGCGACAGCTCGATCCGCTTGGTCAACTCCGTCGTGTCCACGTGGAGTTCGAACAGTCCGAGGGCGGTCTCGGCCTTCCGGTGGCTGTCCGGGCCGATCCGGCCCTCCAGGTGGGTCAGCGCGGCCGCGGTCAACCAGCTGCCCTCCGGCACCACCGCGACCGGCGTCCCCGGCGCGAGCCGCGCCGCCAGCGCCATCACGTTCGGCCCCGGATGCTGCCCGAGCGTGAGCAGCACGCCCGCGATCGGCGGCGCCCCCGCGGCGTGCGCCGCCAGCGAGCCGATCAGCAGGTCCGCCCGGTCGCCCGGGGTCACCACCAGGGCGCCCTCGGTCAGCGCGTCGAGGAAGGTCGGCAGCATCGCGCCGCCGAAGACGAAGGAGCGCACGTCCCGGGCCAGGCCCGCGGCGTCGCCGAGCAGCACCTCGGCGCCGGTCGCGTCGACCAGCTGTGCCACGGTCGGCGCCGAGAGCGAGGGCTCCTCCGGGATCACGTACACCGGCACCGGGAGCTTCTCGGTCAGCGTCCGCTGGATCCGCTGCTTCGCGGCGGGGGCGACCCGGTTGGCGATCATCGCCAGCGCGGAGCAGCCGAGGTCGGTGTAGGCCCGGTGGGCGTTGCGGACCTCCGCGACCACCGCCTGCGCGTCCTCGCCCTGACCGCCGACGACCGGCAGCACCCAGGCGCCGAACTCGTTGGCGAGCCGGGCGTTGAAGGCCAGCTCGTCGGGGATGTTGGTGCCGGCGAAGTCGGTGCCGAGCACCAGCACCGCCTGGCAGCGCCGCTCGACCGCGCGGAAGCGGTCCACCAGCACCGACACCAGTTCGTCCTGGCCCTGCGCGGCCTGCAGGGCGGCGGCCTCCTCGTAGGAGAGGCCGTACAGGTCCTCCGCCGGCAGGTCGACCCGGTAGCGGGCCCGCAGCAGCTCGACGACGTGGTCGGTGCCCTTCTCGGCGGGATCGTCCGCGTGCACCAGCGGCCGGAAGACGCCGACGGCGTCGACCTGGCGGGCCAGCAGCTCCATGACCCCGAGTTCGACGGCCTGCCGGCCGTCCCCCCGGTCGATGCCGGTCACGTACACGCTGCGCGCCACGCGGCTCACTCCGTCCTGCCGTCCGGGAAGCGGTCACTGTTGACCATACCCGGGCAGGTGTTCCGGTGCGGACGTGGGCGGGCCCCCGGGGCGATCGCCCCGGGGGCCCGGAACCGGTGGGGTCCGGCGGCGTCAGGCCGGCCGCAGCCAGAGGGTGGCGAGCGGCGGGAGGACCAGCTCGGCACTGTGCTCCTGGCCGTTCCACGCGGTGGCCTCGGCCTTGACCGGCCGCGAGTTGCCGAGGCCGCTGCCGCCGTACTCCGCGGCGTCGGTGTTCAGCGCCTCCTCCCACAGCTGGTCGCCGCCGGGCAGCTCCGGCAGGCCGACCCGGAAGCCGTGCCGGACGACGGGGGAGAAGTTGCAGACCGCGACCAGCGGGGTGCCGTCGGCGGCGTACCGGACGAAGGACAGCACGTTGTCGTCGGCCGCGCCGCCGTCCAGCCAGCGGAAGCCGGCCGGCACGGTGTCCTGCTCCCAGAGCGCCGGGGAGTCGAGGTAGGTGCGGTTGAGCGCGCCGACCAGCCGGCGCACCCCGAGGTGCTCCTCGGCGGCCGGCCAGTCCTCGGCGAGCACCCACCACTGCGGGCCGTGCTCGTGGTCCCACTCGGCGCCCTGAGCGAACTCCTGCCCCATGAAAAGCAGTTGCTTGCCGGGGTGGGCCCACATGAAGCCCAGGTACGCCCGGTGGTTGGCCCGCTGCTGCCACCAGTCGCCGGGCATCTTGGCGACCAGCGCCTGCTTGCCGTGCACCACCTCGTCGTGCGAGATCGGCAGGACGTAGTTCTCCGAGTAGGCGTACACCATCGAGAAGGTCATCTCGTTGTGGTGGTACTTGCGGTGCACCGGCTCCTTGGACATGTAGACCAGCGAGTCGTGCATCCAGCCCATGTTCCACTTCAGGCCGAAGCCGAGGCCGCCGCTGTCGGTGGGGCGGGTGACGCCGTCCCAGGCCGTGGACTCCTCGGCGATGGTGACCACGCCGGGGCAGCGGCGGTAGACCGTCGCGTTCATTTCCTGAAGGAACGAGGCGGCGTCGAGGTTCTCCCGGCCGCCGAAGACGTTCGGCGACCAGGCGCCGCCCTCGCGCGAGTAGTCGAGGTAGAGCATGGAGGCGACGGCGTCCACCCGCAGGCCGTCGACGTGGAACTCCTCGCACCAGTACACCGCGTTGGCGACCAGGAAGTTCCGCACCTCGGTGCGGCCGTAGTCGAACTCCAGGGTGCCCCAGTCCGGGTGCTCGGCCCGCAGCGGGTCGGCCGGCTCGTACAGCGGCTCGCCGTCGAACCGGGCCAGGCCGAAGCCGTCCTTGGGGAAGTGCGCCGGCACCCAGTCGACGATCACGCCGATGCCGGCCCGGTGCAGCGCGTCCACCAGGTACTTGAAGTCGTCCGGGCCGCCGAGCCGGGCGGTCGGCGCGTAGAAGCCGGTGACCTGGTAGCCCCAGGAGCCGCCGAAGGGGTGCTCCATCACCGGCATGAACTCGACGTGGGTGAAGCCGAGGCCGGCGAGGTAGCCGGGCAGCACCTCGGCGATCTCCCGGTAGCTCGTCAGGTCCGGCCGCCAGGAGGGCAGGTGCAGCTCGTACACCGACATCGGCGAGCTGTGGTGCACCGTCCGCGGACGCCGGGCCATCCAGTCCCCGTCGCCCCAGGTGTAGTGCGAGGTGTGCACCACGGAGGCGGTCTCGGGCGGGCACTGGGCGGCCCGGGCCAGCGGGTCGGCCTTCTGCAGCACCCAGCCCTGCCGGGTGCGGATCTCGTACTTGTAGGTCTCGCCCTCCGCGAGGCCGGGGACGAACAGCTCCCAGATGCCGGAGGAGCCGAGCGAGCGCATCGGGTGGCCGGTGCCGTCCCAGTGGTTGAAGCCGCCGACCAGCCGGACGCCCACCGCGTTCGGCGCCCACACCGCGAAGGAGACGCCGGCCACCCCGTCGACCTCGCGGACGTGGCTGCCGAGCACCCGCCACAGTTGCTCGTGCCGGCCCTCGGAGATCAGGTGCAGGTCGAGCTCGCCCAGGGTGGGCGCCATCCGGTAGCCGTCCTCCTGCTCCAGCGGCTCACCGCCGGGGTAGCTCACCCGCAGCCGGTAGGGCGGGAACTCCCGGCCCACCAGCAGCCCGGTGAACAGGCCGGACTGCTGGTGGGTCAACTCCATAGGGCCCTGGTCCGTCACCACCACGACCCGCTCCGCGAACGGGCGCAGCACCCGGATCGCGGTGCCCTCCAGGGTGGCGTGCGCACCGAGCAGGGCGTGCGGGTCGTGGTGGACGCCGGAGACCAGCCGGTCCACCTCGGCCGGCGGCAGCGGCGCCTCCGGGAGGCGCATCGGGGAGGACGCCGACGGGCCGGACCGCGGTGGCGCCACGGGCTCGCGCCGCTTGGCCGCCCGGGCCCGGCGGGCGGGCGCGGACGCGCCGGCGCCCGCCCGGGGGGTGGCGGGCACGGCGGTGGTGGAGCTGTCGTGCGTGGGGCCGGGGGGGTTCACGTCGGGTCCTCCAGGAGGCGGTTGCGGGGCGTCAGACGGTCAGGGCCAGACGGTTGATGGCGGCCAGCGGGATCGGCAGCCAGCTCGGGCGGTGCCGGGCCTCGTACACGACCTCGTACACCGCCTTGTCGATCTCCAGGGCGCGCAGCAGCTCCGGCGCGGTGGCCGGGTCCATCCCGCCGCCGGCCGTGTAGCCCGCGCAGTAGGCGGCCCGGTTGCGGGCCGCCCAGGCGTTGGCCAGGTGGGCCAGCTCCGGGTCGGGGCCGGGGGCCCCGGCGAGCAGGTGCGCGGCCGCGTAGTCGAAGGAGCGCAGCATCGCCGCCACGTCCCGCAGCGCCGGCTGCGGCAGCCGGCGCTCGGCCAGCGGCTTGGCCGGCTCGCCCTCGAAGTCCAGCAGCACCCAGCCGTGCGGGGTGCGCATGGCCTGGCCGAGGTGCAGGTCGCCGTGGATCCGCTGGACGGGCAGGCCCTCCAGGTGGTCGGCGGTGAGCTGCTGGAAGGCCGCGCGCAGCGCCGAGCGGTAGCGCAGCAGCCCGGGCACCGCGGCGACCGCGCTGTCCAGCCGGTCGGCCATCGCGCCGGCCAGCCGGCCGGTCTCGGCCCGGTCGAGTCGGGCGGTCGGCATCGAGCGGGACAGCACCCGGTGCACCTCGGCGGTGGCCCGGCCGAGCCGGTGCGCCTCGACCGCGAAGTTCCCCGGCGTCGGGTCGCCCTTGAGCCGGGCCACCTGGTCGAGGGCGAGCTCCCAGCCGTCCTCGGCGTCCGGCAGGTAGCGCTGGAGCAGTCCGAGAGTGGCCGGTTCCGATCGCTCCAACCGGGACTCGAACCAGGCGGCGACCCGCGGGATGCGGGTGGAGCCCGCCCGGGAGAGCGCCAGCGACAGTTCGAGGTCCGGATTGGTGCCGGGGCTGATCCGCCGGAACAGCTTGAGGATGAAGGAGGTCCCGTAGATCACCGAGCTGTTGGACTGCTCGGCCGTGGAGGCCCGGCCCGGCAGGTTGCTCGGCAGGCCCGGACCCGGGGTCCGCCGGAAGGAGAGCGCGCCGAAGCGGTCGCCGGTGGCCAGGTGCTCCAGCAGCCGGCCGGTCAGCTCCGGGTCGTGCACCGCGTCGTAGAGCACCGCGCCGTCGTGCGGGCCGCCGCCGGCCAGCCGGCCGAGGACGGCGCCCGGGCCGATCCCGGACGGGTCCTGGGACCGGATGCCCAGCAGCAGCTGGTAGATGTCCCCCTGGGCGGCCGCCCCGGTGCCGTGCTCCACCCGCAGCAGCAGGTGCAGCAGGGTCGGGTCGCCGACCTGCAGCGGAGTGCCCACCACCGGCGTGAGCCCGCTGATCGCGCGCCCCTTCCCGGCGTACCAGCGCTGGGTGGGGAGCCAGTCGGCGATCAGCGGCAGGGCGGCGCCCACGAGCTCGCTGACACCCGCGGTGGTTCTCCGCCCCGTGGTCCCGCGCGTGCCGACGGGCCCGGTGGCGCCGTCGGGTAGGTCGCGGTGCACGTGGGCTTGAGAACGGGAGGTTTCGGACATGACTCCCTTTCCCCGGAAGCGGGCCGGCTGCCCGAGGTCGTCACCGGGCCTGTCAGTCTTCCGGATTTCGGCGGCGCGGCGGCGGAGGCACGCGAGCGGGGCTCGGGTGTCACGCCATAGTGTGGGTGGCCGTTGGGCTGTTCTCCGTACCCGGCGGTGCGAAGACCCCTGCGGGGCGCGGGGGCCGTGACTCTCGCGCCCCGCAGGGTGGTCCCCTCGGACCTGGCTGGTGGATCGTTACTTCGGGCGCCGGACGGCCGCCGCTACTTGATTCCGGGCTTCCTGAGCTGGAACCAGTAGAAGCCGTGCCCGGCGAGGGTGAGCAGGTAGGGCCACTCACCGATGGACGGGAAGCGCACGCCGCCGATCAACTCGACCGGGTACCGCCCCCCGTACCGCCGCAGGTCCAGTTCGGTCGGCTGCGCGAACCGCGAGAAGTTGTTCACGCACATGACCAGGTCTCCCTCGTGCTCGCGCACGAAGGCCAGCACCGCGGGATTGCTGGAGGGCAGCTCGGTGTAGCTGCCGAGGCCGAACGCAGGGTTGAGCTTGCGGATCTCGATCATGCGACGCGTCCAGTGCAGCAGGGAACTCGAACTGCTTTGCTGCGCTTCGACGTTGGTCACCTGAAAGCCGTACACCGGGTCCATGATGGGCGGCAGACTGAGCCTGCCCGGGTCGGCCGAGGAGAAACCCGCGTTGCGGTCCGGCGTCCACTGCATCGGGGTGCGGACGCCGTCCCGGTCGCCGAGCCAGATGTTGTCGCCCATGCCGATCTCGTCGCCGTAGTACAGCACCGGCGAACCGGGCAGCGAGAGCAGCAGGGCGGTGAACAGCTCGATCTGGTTGCGGTCGTTCTCCAGCAGCGGCGCGAGCCGCCGGCGGATGCCCACGTTGGCCCGCATCCGCGGGTCCTTCGCGTACTCCGCGTACATGTAGTCGCGCTCCTCGTCGGTGACCATCTCCAGGGTCAGCTCGTCGTGGTTGCGCAGGAAGATGCCCCACTGGCAGCCGGAGGGGATCTCCGGCGTCTTCGCGAGGATCTCCGAGACCGGGTAGCGCGACTCCCGGCGGACGGCCATGAAGATCCGCGGCATCACCGGGAAGTGGAACGCCATGTGGCACTCGTCGCCGCCGGAGGCGAAGTCCCCGAAGTAGTCGACGACGTCCTCGGGCCACTGGTTGGCCTCGGCCAGCAGCACCGTGTCCGGGTAGTCCGCGTCGATCTCCTTGCGGAGCCGCTTGAGGAACTCGTGGGTCTCCGGCAGGTTCTCGCAGTTGGTGCCCTCCCGGGCGTACAGGTAGGGGACCGCGTCCAGCCGGAACCCGTCGATGCCGAGGTCCAGCCAGAACCTCAGGGCCGCGATCACCTCCTCCTGGACCCGCGGGTTGTCGTAGTTGAGGTCCGGCTGGTGGGAGAAGAACCGGTGCCAGAAGTACTGCTTGCGGACCGGGTCGTACGTCCAGTTGGAGGTCTCGGTGTCGACGAAGATGATGCGGGCGTCGGGGTACTGCTTGTCGTTGTCGGCCCACATGTAGAAGTCGCCGTACGGCCCGTCCGGGTCGTTGCGGGACGCCTGGAACCACGGGTGCTGGTCGCTGGTGTGGTTGACCACGAAGTCGATGATCACCCGCATGCCCCGGGCGTGGGCGGCGTCGACGAACTCCACGAAGTCGGCGAGGTCGCCGAACTCCGGCAGCACCGACTTGTAGTCGGCCACGTCGTACCCGCCGTCCCGCAGCGGCGAGGCGAAGAAGGGCGGCAGCCAGAGGCAGTCCACCCCCAGCCACTGCAGGTAGTCGAGCTTCGAGGTGAGCCCCTTGAGGTCACCCACGCCGTCGCCGTTGCTGTCCTGGAAGGAACGGACCAGGACCTCGTAGAAGACCGCGCGTTTGAACCACTCGGGGTCGCGGTCCCTGGCCGGCGTTTCGGCGAAGGTGTCGGGAACGGGCTCGTTGACTGTCACTGAGGGTGCCTCCGGACGGTGAGGAGGTGGGCCGGCTCGGCAGACGGGTCGAGCCGGACGTAGTTGCGGCGGCCCCAGTCGTAGGTGGCGCCGGTGAGCTCGTCGTGCACCGTCAGCGGCAGGTCCGAGTCCAGGGTCACGGTGGCCTCCTGGACGTGGTGCGGGTCCAGGTTCACCACGGTGATCACGTGGTCCTCGATGCCGTCCTCGGTGGTCGCCCGCTTGGAGTACGCGATGACCTGGTCGTTGTCCGTGGGGTGGAAGCGCAGGTCGCGCAGCTGCTGCAGGGCGGGGTGGCGCCGGCGGAGCCGGTTGAGGACGGTGAGGAGCGGGGCGAGGGAGTCCTGACGGCTCCAGTCGCGGGGGCGCAGCTCGTACTTCTCGGAGCGCGCGTACTCCTCCGAGCCGGGGTGGACGGGCTCGTTCTCGTAGTGCTCGTAGCCCGCGTAGACGCCGTAGCTGGGGGCGAGGGTCGCGGCCAGCACCGCGCGGACGGCGAACGCGGCCGGGCCGCCCTGCTGCAGGTACTCGTGCAGGATGTCCGGGGTGTTGACGAAGAAGTTGGGCCGCATGTACGAGGCCGCGTCACCGGTGAGTTCGGTGAGGTATTCGGTGAGTTCCTGCTTGGTGGTGCGCCAGGTGAAATAGGTGTACGACTGGTGAAATCCGATCTTCCCCAGGGTGTGCATCATCGCCGGACGGGTGAACGCCTCGGCCAGGAAGATCACGTCGGGGTCCGTCCGGGCGATGTCGCCCAGCACCTTCTCCCAGAACACCACCGGCTTGGTGTGCGGATTGTCGACGCGGAAGATCCGCACCCCGTGGCCCATCCAGAAGCGCAGGACACGAACCGTCTCCTTGACCAGCCCCTCGAAGTCCTGGTCGAAGTTGATCGGGTAGATGTCCTGGTACTTCTTCGGCGGGTTCTCGGCGTACGCGACGGTGCCGTCGAGGCGGTGGCTGAACCACTCGGGGTGCTTGTTGACCCAGGGGTGGTCGGGGGAGCACTGCAGGGCGAAGTCCAGCGCGACCTCCAGCCCCAGCGACCCGGCCTCGGCGACGAAGCGGTCGAAGTCCTCCAGGGTGCCGAGGTCCGGGTGGACGGCGTCGTGGCCGCCCTCCGGCGAGCCGATCGCCCAGGGCGAGCCGACGTCGTGCGGACCGGCCGTCAGGGAGTTGTCCGGGCCCTTGCGGTGGGCGCGGCCGATCGGGTGGATCGGCGGCAGGTAGACCACCTCGAAGCCCATCGCGGCGATCGCGGGCAGCCGCTCGGCGGCGGTGCGCAGCGTCCCGGAGACCGGCGGCTGGACGCCGGAGGGGTCGACCACGGCGCCCTCGGAGCGCGGGAAGAACTCGTACCAGGCGCCGTACAGCGCCCGCTTGCGGTCCACCTGGAGCGGCAGCGGCCGGGTGGCGCTGACCAGTTCGCGCAGCGGGTGGCGCTCCAGCAGGGTCAGCACCTCGGGCGCGAGCGCGGCCGCGTAGCGGCTCAGCGGGGGCAGGCCGGGGTCGCGCAGCGCGTCCACCGCGGCCAGCACGTGCGCCCGGCCCTCCTTCTTGGGCACCCCGGCGGCGGCCCGCTCCAGCAGCTGGGCGCCCTCCTCCAGGACGAGCGCGGTGTCGATGCCGGCCGGGAGCTTGACCGCGGCGGTCCTCCGCCAGGTGGCGACCGGGTCGCTCCACGCCTCCACCAGGTAGGACCAGCGGCCGGCCGCGGTCGGCGTGACGTGCGCGCCCCAACGGTCGGTTCCCGGGGCGAGTTCGCGCATCGGCGTCCACGGGCCGCTGCGGCCGCGGGGGTCGCGGAGCACCACGTTGGCGTTGACCGCGTCGTGGCCCTCGCGGAAGACGGTGGCGGTGACCTGGAAGCTCTCGCCCTCCACGGCCTTGGCCGGGCGCCGCCCGGAGTCGACGAGGGGGCTGACGTCCAGGACGGGGATGCGGCCGATCACGGTGTCGCTCTCTGTCTTGCGGGTGGCGCTCTTGCGGGCGGTGGTGGTCTTCTTCGCCGCGGTCTTCTTGGCGGCGGTCGTCCTCGCGGCGGTCTTCTTCGCCGGGGCCCCGGTCGCGGTGGTCGTGGTCCTGGTGGTGGACCCGGTGCTGCTCCTGCCGGTGGTGGTCTTGCTGCCGGTGGTCTTGCCGGTGGTGCTCTTGCGGGCCGCCGTCCGCCCGGCCGCGGGGGCGGCCGGTGCGGTGCTGCGGGCGGCGCGCGGGGCCGGCAGCGGCGGCTCCGTGGTCGGCGGTGTGTCGGGGCCCTCCGTCGTTGCGGTGGACTGGTCCCGCGTGTCGCCCTGCATGCCAAACTCCTGCCCGAATCGGCGGCGGCTCCCGACGGCTGGTGCGTTGCCGGGGAGTTGCCGGGAGGACTGTGGGGTGGGGTGGCCGTGCGTTCGGAACGGTGCCGTGCCGGCGGGCCGGCGACCCGACCGCCGGCCGGCGCGACCCGCCCCGCGAGGCGCGTGCGTCCCGGCGCGCGCCTCGAAGGGCGCGCCCCGGAGCGACCCGACCCACCCGGAAAACGACCGGGCGAGGTGTGAGGACACGCCGAGGAGCAGCGGCAGCGGCCGAATGGGCGATGGAGGGTGAGGGCTCGTCAGCAGGGCATGTTCCGGACATGGAACAGCAGGGGGCGCCTTTCGGCCTGCACTCCCTGCCGCACCAACGACCTTTCTGCATCCTCGCACCACCGGCAAGACCTACGGGCCGGTAATCGCGCGATTTCGGACGGTATGCAGGGGCATATCGGCCAGTGGAAACGCGGCCGTTGCTGGATATTCACGCGCCAGGGGCGCGCCTTTTCGGCTGTGTGCGCCCCGCGCGCCCCCCGTTCGCAGCACTGCGCCGATTGCGATCTCACCAATACGCCGAACGGGTGTGCAAAGCGTCCGCTGACACCCGTTCAGGCGGCCCGGAGGCTCTAGGCTTCACGTTGTGAAGGCAATCCGCAGATTCACCGTCCGCACCGTCCTGCCCGAACAACTCCAGCCGCTGCACGAGCTCGCGCTCAACCTGCGCTGGTCCTGGCACCCGGAGACGAGGGAGCTGTTCCGCTCCGTCGACCCGGAGGTCTGGGCGGCCGTGGGGGAGGACCCGGTCCGGCTGCTCGGCGAGGTGCCGGCCGCCCGGCTCGCCGCGCTGGCGGCCGACCGCCGCTTCCTGCGCCGACTGGGCGACCTCCATGACGACCTGAGGGACTACCTGGCCGGGCCGCGCTGGTACCAGTCGGCGCCGCCGGTCGGGGAGGCCGGCAGCCCGCTGCCCGAGGCGATCGCCTACTTCTCGCCCGAGTACGGCATCGCCGCGGCGCTGCCGCAGTACTCCGGCGGCCTCGGCATCCTGGCCGGCGACCACCTCAAGGCCGCCAGCGACCTCGGCGTCCCGATCATCGGCGTGGGCCTGTTCTACCGGCACGGGTACTTCCGGCAGTCACTGGACCGGGACGGCTGGCAGCAGGAGCGCTACCCGCTGCTCGACCCGGACGAACTCGCCGTCAGCCTGCTGCGCGAGGAGGACGGCAGCCCCTGCCGGGTCGACCTCGCCCTGCCGGCCGGTCGCACCCTCGGCGCGCGGATCTGGAAGGCCCAGGTCGGCCGCGTCCCGCTGCTGCTGCTGGACTCCGACATCGAGTCCAACGCCCCGGCCGACCGGGACGTGACGGACCGCCTGTACGGCGGCGGCAGCGAGCACCGGCTGCTCCAGGAGATGCTGCTCGGCATCGGCGGCGTGCGTGCGGTGCGCACCTACTGCCGGCTCACCGGCCACCGCGCGCCGGAGGTCTTCCACACCAACGAGGGCCACGCCGGCTTCCTCGGCGTGGAGCGGATCCGCGAGCTGGTCGCGCCGGCCGAGCAGGGCGGCCGCGGGCTGGACTTCGGCGCCGCCCTGGAGGCCGTCCGGGCCGGCACGGTGTTCACCACCCACACGCCCGTCCCGGCCGGCATCGACCGCTTCGACCGCGACCTGGTCGCCCGTCACTTCGGCGGCGACGCGGCACTGGCCGGCGTCCCGGTCGACCGGGTGCTGGCCCTCGGCGCGGAGAGCTGGCACGGCGGCGACCCGAAGCTGTTCAACATGGCGGCGATGGGCCTGCGGCTGGCCCAGCGGGCCAACGGCGTCTCGACCCTGCACGGCGAGGTCAGCCGCTCGATGTTCAACGGGCTCTGGCCGGGCTTCGACTCGGCCGAGGTGCCGATCGGTTCGATCACCAACGGCGTCCACGCGCCGACCTGGATCGACCCGGCGGTCGTCCGGCTCGGCGCCGGGCAGATCGGCGCCGAGCGCGCCGACGAGGCCATCACCACCGGCGAGGCCCGCCGCTGGACGGGCATCGAGCGGATCGGTGACGAGGAGATCTGGGAGGTCCGCCGCACCCTGCGGGCCCAGCTGGTCGAGGAGGCCCGCCGCCGGCTGCGCACCTCCTGGCGCCAGCGCGGTGCCGGTGACGCCGAGCTCGGCTGGACCTCCGGCGTGCTCGACCCGGACGTCCTGACCATCGGCTTCGCCCGCCGCGTCCCCTCCTACAAGCGGCTCACCCTGATGCTGCGGGACAGGGCCCGGCTGCGGGCGCTGCTGCTGGACCCGCAGCGGCCGGTGCAGATCGTCGTCGCGGGCAAGGCCCACCCGGCCGACGACGGCGGCAAGCGGCTGATCCAGCAGCTGGTCGCCTTCGCCGACGATCCGGCGGTACGCCACCGGATCGTCTTCCTGCCCGACTACGACATGGCCATGGCCAAGCACCTCTACCCGGGCTGCGACGTCTGGCTGAACAACCCGCTCCGCCCGCTGGAGGCCTGCGGCACCTCCGGGATGAAGGCCGCCCTCAACGGCTGCCTCAACCTCTCGATCCTGGACGGCTGGTGGGACGAGTGGTTCGACGGCCGCAACGGCTGGGCGATCCCCACCGCGGACGTCTCCGGCCCCGAGCGGGTCGACCCGGACAGCCCGGAGGCCGAGCGGCGCGACGACATCGAGGCGGCGGCGCTCTACGACCTGATCGAGCACCAGGTCGCCGCCCGGTTCTACGACCGCGGCGCCGACGGCCTGCCGCACCGCTGGATCTCGATGGTCCGGCACACCCTGGTCACCCTCGGGCCCAAGGTGCTGGCCGGCCGGATGGTGCGCGAGTACGTCGAGCGGCTGTACGCCCCCGCGGCGGCCGCGCAGCGCGCCCTCGCCGCCGGGTCCGGCGGCACCGACCACGCCGGTGCCCGCGAGCTCGCCGAGTGGAAGGCCCGGGTCCGCGAGGCCTGGCCGGCCGTCCGGGTCGAGCACGTCGAGGCGGAGGGCTGCCGCGAGGCGCAGGAGCTCGGCTCGGCGCTGGAGCTGCGGGTGCAGGTCTCGCTCGGCGCGCTGGAGCCGGCCGACGTGGAGGTCCAGGTGGTCTCCGGCCGGGTGGACGAGTCCGACCGGATCTCGGACGCCGCGGTGCTCGCCCTCAAGCCGGCGGGCGGACCGGACCTGGAGGGCCGCCACCGCTACGAGGGGCCGCTGGCGCTGGACCGCACCGGCCCGTTCGGCTACACCGTGCGGGTGCTGCCCACCCACCGGCTGCTGGCCTCGCCGGCCGAGCCGGGGCTGGTCGCGGCGCCGGTCGAGTCGGGCGGGATGGACGCCGGCGTGCTGCGCTGAGCCGGCCGGACGACCGCAGGTGCCGGGCGGGCCGATCGGCCCGCCCGGCACCTGCGCGTGCCGGCGGTCAGCCCCCGTGCGTGGGCCCGTCCAGCGCGGAGGCGTCCAGGCCGCCCGGGGTGCGGTGCCCGGAGAGCGCCAGCGTCAGCTCGAACTCGGCGAGCAGCGAACGGACCACGTGCGCCACCCCGGCCTGCCCGTCCAGGGCCAGGCCGTAGGCGTACGGGCGGCCGAGCAGCACCGCCCGGGCACCCAGGGCGAGCGCCTTGAACACGTCGTCGCCCGTCCGGATCCCGCTGTCGAACAGCACCGGGACCCGGTCGCCCACCGCGGCCGCCACCGCGGGCAGGGCGGCGGCGGCACCGATCGAGCCGTTGACCTGGCGGCCGCCGTGGTTGGAGACCACCACGCCGTCCATGCCGGCCTCGACCGCGGCCCGGGCGTCGTCGGGGTGGAGGACGCCCTTGAGCACGATCGGGCCGTCCCAGTGCTCCCGCAGCCAGGCCAGGTCCGGCCAGGTCTTGCCGGGGTCGGCGAAGAGCGACACGAAGTGCAGGACGGCCGCGTTCGGGTCCTCGTGCGGGGGCTTCGCCAGCCCGGCGAGGAAGGCCGGATCGGTGAAGTAGTTGGCCGTCCCGACGCCGTGCAGGAAGGGCAGGTACGCCTGGTCCAGGTCGCGGGGGCGCCAGGCCAGCAGCGGCGTGTCCAGGGTGACGAACAGCGCGGTGAACCCGGCTGCCCCGGCCCGGTCCAGGAAGGAGCGGGTGACCTCGCGGTCCTTCGACCAGTAGAGCTGGAACCAGCGCTCGCCGTCGCCCATCGCCGCGGCGACCTCCTCCATCGGCGTGCTGGAGGCGGAGGACAGCACGAAGGGCACGCCCTCGGCGGCCGCGGCCCGGGCCGCGGCCGGCTCGGCGTCCGGGTGCAGGATCGACAGCACCCCGACCGGAGCCAGCGCCATCGGCGCCGGCAGGGTCCGGCCGAACAGCTCGGTCCGCAGGTCGCGGGCCGACACGTCGCGCAGCATCCGGGGCACGATCCGGTGCGCGTCCAGGGCGGCCCGGTTGGCCCGCTCGGTCGCCCCGCTGCCGGCACTGCCCGCGACGTAGCCGAACGGACCGGGGCCGAGCCGGTGCTCCGCCAGCCGCTCCAGCCGGGTGAGATCGGTCGGCAGCCGCGGCACGCTGCCGCTGATCAGGCCGTTCAGGTAGATCTTGTACTGGAAGGACGCCCAGTCGCGCGGGGGCGGTGTGGTCACACCAGCTCCAGCACGAGCTTGCCGACGTTCTCGCCGCGGAACAGCATCTGCAGCGTCTCGGGGAAGTCGTCGACGGTGCCGCGCACGATGTGCTCCTTGACCTTCAGCCGGCCCTCGGCGATCCAGCCGGCCATCTCGGTGGCGGCCTCCTTGTAGCGGGCGGCGTGGTCGAAGACCACGAAGCCCTCCATCCGGGCCCGGCGGACCAGCAGCGACAGGTAGTTGGACGGGCCCTCGACCTTCGACTCGGCGTTGTACTGGCTGATCGCGCCGCAGATCACCACCCGGGCGTGCATCGCCAGCCGGGTCAGCGCGGCGTCCAGGATCGGGCCGCCGACGTTGTCGAAGTACACGTCGATGCCGTCCGGGCAGTGCTCGCGCAGCGCCTTGCGGACGTCCTCGCCGCGGTAGTCGATCGCGGCGTCGAAGCCGAGCTCCTCGGTGAGCAGCGCGCACTTCTCGGCGCCGCCGGCGATGCCGACCACCCGGCAGCCCTTCACCTTGGCGATCTGGCCGACGATGCTGCCGACGGCGCCCGCGGCGCCGGAGACCACCACCGTCTCGCCGTCCTTGAGGGCGCCGACCTCCAGCAGGCCGAAGTAGGCGGTCATGCCCGGCATGCCGAGGGCGCCCAGGTAGGTGGAGAGCGGGGCGGCGGCCGGGTCGACCTTGATGGTGCCGCGGCCGTCGGAGACCACGTGCTCCTGGACGCCGAAAGTGCCGACCACGTGGTCGCCGACCTCGTACTTCGGGTGGTTGGAGGCGGTCACCTCGATCACCGAGCCGGCCCGCATGACCTCGCCGATGCCGACCGGCGGCAGGTAGGAGGGGCGGTCGTCCAGCCAGCCGCGCATCGCCGGGTCCAGCGAGAGGAAGCGGGTACGGCCGGCGAACTCGCCCTCGCCGGGCTCGGCGGCCGGTGCGGTGGCGTGCTCCCAGTCGGTGGGCTTGACCGCGCCCTGCGGCCGGGCGGCGAGTCGGATCTGGCGGTTGGCTGCGGTCATGGCAGGCTCCTGTCGCTGGCGGCCGTGCCGCAGCTGCGCGGCACCCGGGGCCGATTCTAAGCAAGCGCTTAGTCACCTGGCTAGACGGAGCCACCGCCGGGAACGAGTGAGGGCCGCCACGAGGGGCGCGCGGGCGGACTCGGGCAAACCATCCAGGGGCGCGGGAACCGGGCGAAGCGGGAGGCTGCGGTCCGCACCTTCCGTCTCGCGCAGCTCCCTGCGCCCCTCAGTGGTTTGCCCTTTGCGTTCGGGCGTCCGTCAGACCAGGCTGTCGCGCCAGGCACGGTGGAGGTCGGCGAAGCGGCCGCGGCCGCCGATCAGGTCGGCCGGGCGGCCGTCCTCGACGATCCGGCCCTGGTCCATCACCAGCACCCGGTCGGCGATCTCGACGGTGGAGAGCCGGTGGGCGATGACCACCGCGGTGCGGCCCGCCAGGACCGTCCGCATGGCCCGCTGCACCGCCTGCTCGCCCGGCACGTCCAGCGAGCTGGTGGCCTCGTCGAGGATCAGCACCGCCGGGTCGGCGAGCAGCGCCCGGGCGAAGGCGACGAGCTGCCGCTGCCCGGCCGAGATCCGGCCGCCGCGCTTGCGGACGTCGGTGTCGAAGCCCTCCGGCAGCGCGGTGATGAACTCGTACGCGCCGATGTCCCGGGCGGCCCGTTCGACCTCCTCGCGGGTGGCTCCGGGACGGCCGATCGCGATGTTCTCGGCGACCGTGCCGGAGAACAGGAAGGACTCCTGGGTGACCATGACGACGTTGCGCCGCAGCTCCTCCCCGGAGAGCTCGCGCAGGTCGACGCCGTCGAGCGCCACCCGGCCGTCGGTCGGGTCGTAGAACCGGGCGAGCAGCTTGGCCAGGGTGGACTTGCCGGCGCCGGTGGCGCCGACGACCGCGGTGGTGCGCCCGGCGGGGAGCACCAAGTCGAAGCGGGGCAGGACCTCCTTGCCGGTGCGGTAGGCGAAGCGGACGCCGTCGAAGGAGACGGTGCGACCCTTCACCGGGTGCTCCGGCAGCGGTGCGGGGACGGTCGGCTCGGGCACCGAGGGCTCGTGCGCCAGCAGGCCGGCGATCTTCTCCAGTGCGGCGGCCGCCGACTGGTAGCTGTTGAGGAACATCGCCAGCTGGTCGAGCGGCTCGTACAGCCGGCGCAGGTAAAGCACGAAGGCGGTGAGCACGCCGAGTTCGACCGAGCCGTCGGCGACCAGCAGGGCGCCGGCCACCACCACGCCGGTGATCCACACGTTGGCGATCGCCCGGGAGGTGGTGACGTAGCGGGCCATCTCCAGCAGGCCGTCCGCGGTGGTGCCGGCGTACTGGTGGTTGACCGTGCCGAAGGCCTCGTCGTTGGCCCGCTCGCGGCGGAAGGCCTGGACGGGGCGGATGCCGTTCATGGTCTCGGTGAACCGGACGATCACCGCGGCCACCGCCGTCCGGGAGCGCCGGTAGACCCGCTGCGAGCGCCGGCGGAACGACCGGACGCTGAGGTACATCGGCAGGAAGGACAGCAGCGACAGCAGGCCGAGCCGCCAGTCCATCACCATCAGGACCAGCGAGATCCAGAACACCGACAGGACGACCGAGAGCAGCTCCTGCAGGCCCTCGGCGAGCAGTTCGCGCAGGGCGTCGACGTCGCTGGTGGCGCGCGAGATGATCCGGCCGGAGGTGTAGCGCTCGTGGAAGTCCAGGCTGAGCCGCTGGGCGTGCCGGAAGATCCGGCCGCGCAGCTCCAGCAGGACGTCCTGGTTGATCCGGGCGCTGAAGCGGATGAAGGCGCGCTGCAGCACGGTGCTGAGCGCGGCGCAGCCCAGGTAGGCGGCGATCACCGCGATCAGCGGGCCGCTGTCGTGCTCCCGCAGGGCGGGGATGCCGCGGTCCATCGCGAAGGCCACCAGCAGCGGCCCGGCCTGCAGGGCGGCCTGCTGGACGAGGATCACCAGCATGGCGGCGGCGATCCGGCCGCGGTGCGGGCCGAGCAGTTCGCCGAGCAGCCGGCGGGCGGCGCCCGGAGGGACGGGGATGTCCTCGTCCTCGGCCGGCGCCGGGAGTTCCTCGGCCAGCTCCTCGGCGGCGTCGACCGCAGTGGTGCTCATCGGGTGCTGATCCCTTCCGGTACGGGGGCGGCCTCGCCCGTCATCAGCTCGCGGTAGACGGCGGAGCTCTGCAGCAGTTCGTGGTGGGTGCCCACGGCGGCGATCCGGCCCTCGTGCAGCACGGCCACCCGGTCGGCCAGCATGACCGTGCTCGGGCGGTGCGCGACGACCAGCGCGGTGGTGCCGTCGAGGACGCGCCGCAGCGCCTGCTCGACCAGCGCCTCGGTGTGCACGTCCAGGGCGGAGAGCGGGTCGTCCAGCACCAGGAAGCGCGGGTCGCCGACGACCGCGCGGGCCAGGGCGAGGCGCTGGCGCTGGCCGCCGGAGAGGCTGAGGCCCTGCTCGCCGACCTGGGTCGCGGTGCCGGCCGGCAGCCGGTCGACGAAGTGCGCCTGGGCGGTGTCGAGGGCGGCGGCCAACTGCTCGGGGCCGGCGGCCGGTGCGCCCATCAGCACGTTCTCGGCGACCGAGGCGGAGAAGAGCGTCGGCTCCTCGAAGGCGACGGCGACCAGTTCGCGCAGCTCGGCGCGGGGGATCGTGCGGATGTCCCGGCCGTCCAGGGCGACGGTGCCGCCGGTGGCCTCGTACAGCCGGGGCAGCAGGGCGGTGAGCGTGGTCTTGCCGCTGCCGGTCGCGCCGACCAGGGCCATCGTCTCGCCGGGCCGGACGTGCAGGTCGATGCCGCACAGCAGGTCGGGGCTGTCCGCGGGGGCGTCGGGGTAGCGGAAGCGCACCCCGGACAGCCGGATGCCCCGCTCGCCGCCGGCGGCGGGGCCGGACCCGGCCTGCTCGGTGCCGGCCTGCTCGGTGTCGGAGGGCTCGGGTTCGTCCATCACTTCGTAGAAGCGGTCGGTGGCGGTGGCGGCCTCGTTGGCGTACGCGACCAGCCAGCCCAGCGACTCGACCGGCCAGCGCAGGGCCAGCGCGGTGGAGAGGAAGGCCACCAGGGTGCCCGCCGACATCTCGTCGTGGGCGACCAGGACGGCGCCGAGCGCCAGGGCCGCGCCGAGCGCGAGCTCCGGCAGGCCGACGATGACCGCCCAGAGGTTGGCCAGCATCCCGGCCTTGCCGAGTTCGGTCTCGCGCAGAGAGCGGGACTGCTCGGCGAAGCGCTCGGCCATGGTGCGGTGCCGGCCGAAGGCCTTGAGGATGCGGATGCCGAGCACCGACTCCTCGACCACCGTGGCGAGGTCGCCGTTCTGGTCCTGCGCACGGCGGGCGGCGCCGGAGTACCGCTGCTCGAAGTGGTGCGTCAGCCAGGTCAGCGGCCCCATCGGGATCAGCGCGATCAGGGCGAGCCGCCAGTCCAGGGCGAACATCAGGCCGGTGCCGACGAGGAAGACCGTGCAGTTGACGATCAGGAAGACCAGCGGGAAGGCCAGGAACAGCCGCATGGTGAACATGTCGGAGGTCGCCCGGCTGAGCAGCTGGCCGGAGGGCCACCGGTCGTGGAAGGAAACCGGCAGCCGCTGCAGCTTGGCGAACAGGTCGCCGCGCATGGCGGCCTCGACCCGGGCCAGCGGGCGGGCGACGACCACCCGGCGCACCCCGAACAGGCCCGCCTCGGCGAGGCCGAGCAGCAGGAGCAGGCCGGCGAGCGGCCACAGCGCGGCCATGTCGTGGTCGGCGATCGGGCCGTCGACGATCCGCCGGAGCACCACCGGCACGGCGAGCACGCTCACCGAGGCGGTGAGTGCGGCGGCGACCGAGCCGGCGATCCGCCAGCGGGCGATGCGGGCGTACGGCCACAGGCGCAGCAGCGAGCGCACGGTGGACCGGCAGGGGCCGTCGGGGGCTTGGTTCGTGGACATCGCGCCCGAGGGTAGGCGCTGTCCGGTCATTTCTCATCCGGTTTTTCGCACCTGACGTCGGGTTCCGGCCGGACGGGCCGGTGGTCGCGCGCAGCGCGGGAGGTGTGCAGGGGGCGTGAGGCCATTCGAGTGCATCCGTGGTACCCGCGCGCCGTGCGCGCCTCGGCCGTCCGGGTGTCGCCGTGCGATGTGATCCGTGTGCGGAGAGTGGCCGCCGACCTGCCATGGCGGCCTCCCACGACGTTCGAGAGGTGTCCCATGACGGTCGAGACACAGCCCGCGGCGCAGCCGGCCGGCGCACAGGACCGGATCCAGCTCAGCAGCCTCAGCACGGCGGCGGCGCGCAACCTCGCCACCACCACCAAGTCGCAGCCGCAGATGCAGGAGATCAGCTCGCGGTGGCTGCTCAAGGCGCTGCCGTGGGTGCAGGTGTCCGGCGGCACCTACCGGGTCAACCGGCGGCTGAGCTACGCCGTCGGCGACGGCCGGCTGACCTTCGTGAAGACCGGCTCCCGGGTCCAGGTCGTCCCGGCGGAGCTCGGCGAGCTGCCGCTGCTGCGCGGCTTCGACGAGCCGCTGGCGCTCGGCGCGCTGGCCGGCCGCTTCGTCCAGCAGGAGTTCGAGCCGGGCGAGGTGATCGTCGAGCGCGGCCGCCCGGCCGACCACGTCTACCTGATCGCGCACGGCAAGGTGGAGCAGATCGGCGCCGGCAAGTACGGCGAGGAGACCGTCCTCGGCGTGCTCGCCGACGGCGCGTCCTTCGGCGGCCACGTGCTCGGCGGGCTCGACGGCGACTGGGAGTTCACCGCCAAGGCGGCGACCGCGGTCACCGTGCTGGCCCTGCCCCACCAGGCGTACCAGCTGGTCGCCGCCGAGTACCGGCAGCTGCGCGACCACGTCCTGGGCCTGTCCGGCAACGGGCACCGGCCGCAGAACGCCCACGGCGAGGCCGCGATCGAGATGTCCGCCGGCCACACCGGCGAGCACGAGCTGCCGGCGACCTTCGTCGACTACGAACTCGCCCCCCGCGAGTACGAGCTGAGCGTCGCCCAGACGGTGCTGCGGGTGCACACCCGGGTCGCCGACCTCTACAACGAGCCGATGGACCAGACCGAGCAGCAGCTGCGGCTGACCGTCGAGGCGCTGCGCGAGCGCCAGGAGCACGAGCTGGTCAACAACCCC
Source organism: Kitasatospora sp. NPDC093679 (assembly GCF_040683455.1). Classification (NCBI taxonomy): domain Bacteria; kingdom Bacillati; phylum Actinomycetota; class Actinomycetes; order Kitasatosporales; family Streptomycetaceae; genus Kitasatospora; species Kitasatospora sp. NPDC093679. Next base: position 70,859 of record NZ_JBFBDW010000020.1, on the reverse strand, counting down.
GACTTCGGCCTGCTCGCCAACGCCGACTACGACCAGCGGATCCAGACCCACTCCGGCCCGCCCACCCCGGACGACCTGGACGAGCTGCTCAGCATGCGGCGACAGACCACCCACCTGTTCGCCCACCCGCGGGCGATCGCCGCCTTCGGCCGGGAGTGCAACCGCCGCGGCCTGTACTTCGGCACCGTCGAGGTCGGCGGCCACCACCTGCCGGCCTGGCGCGGGGTGCCGATCCTGCCCTGCGGCAAGATCCCGGTCACCGAGGGCCACACCACCTCGATCGTCGCGATGCGCGTCGGCGAGGCGGAGCAGGGCGTGATCGGCCTCAACCAGATCGGCCTGCCCGACGAGTACGAGCCCGGCCTCAACGTCCGCTTCATGGGCATCGACGACAAGGCCGTCATCTCCTACCTGGTCAGCACCTACTACTCGGCCGCCGTGCTCGTCCCGGACGCGCTCGGACTGCTCGAGAACGTCGAGGTCAACCGCCCGCTCGGCTGAGCCGCGGTCAGTCCGGGGCGGGCGCCCGCAGCAGCTGCAGCGAGCGCCCGCCCAGCAGCACGCTGCCCGGCGCCGGGTGGTGCGGTCCCGGCCCGTCCGCCGGGGCCGCGGTGTCGACGACCGTCTCGTAGGAGTCCGCCCACGGCGCGCCGGGCAGCGCGAAGGGAACGGGCTCGGCACCGGCGTTCACCAGCAGCAGGAAGCTGTCGTCGGCGAGCGGCCGGCCCCGCTGGTCGCGCTCGGACATCGCACTGCCGGAGAGCAGCATGCCGAGCACCGCGGTCGGCGCGAACCAGTCCGCCTCGGTCATCTGCTCGCCGCGCGGGGTGAACCAGGCGAGGTCGCGCTGGCCGCCGGGCGCCGTCTCGCGCCCGGAGAAGAACGCCCGCTGGCGCAGCACCGGGTGGGCGCGGCGCAGCCGGACCAGCCGGGAGACCAGGTCGGTGAGCGAGGACCACTCCGGGTCGTCCAGCAGCGACCAGTCCAACCAGCCGGTCTCGTTGTCCTGGCAGTAGGCGTTGTTGTTGCCGTGCTGGGTGCGGCCGAGCTCGTCGCCGGCGGTGAGCATCGGCACGCCGCCGGAGAGCAGCAGGGTGGCGAGCAGGTTGGCCAGCTGGCGGCGGCGCAGGGTGCGCACCGCCGGGTCGTCGGTCTCGCCCTCGGCGCCGTGGTTCCAGGACCGGTTGTCGTCGGTGCCGTCGCGGTTCTGCTCCCCGTTGGCCTCGTTGTGCTTGCGGTTGTAGGAGACCAGGTCGCGCAGGGTGAAGCCGTCGTGCGCGGTGACGAAGTTGACCGAGGCGTAGGGGCGGCGGCCGCCGCGCTGGTAGAGGTCGGAGGAGCCGGAGAGCCGGTAGCCGAGCTCCCGGACGTCGGGTCTGGCGCCGCGCCAGAAGTCGCGGACGGTGTCCCGGTACTTGTCGTTCCACTCGGCCCACAGCGGCGGGAAGCCGCCGACCTGGTAGCCGCCCGGGCCGACGTCCCACGGCTCGGCGATCAGCTTGACCCGGCTGAGCACCGGGTCCTGGGAGACCGCGGCGAGGAAGGGGTGGTGCATCTCCACGCCGTCGTGCCCGCGGGCCAGCGCCGCGGCGAGGTCGAAGCGGAAGCCGTCGACGCCCATCTCGCCGACCCAGTACCGCAGCGAGTCGGTGATCAGCCGGACGACGTGCGGCTGCCGGGTGTCCAGGGTGTTGCCGCAGCCGGTGTAGTCGGCGTAGCCGCGGCGGCTGCGGTCGAGCCGGTAGTAGCCGCCGTTGTCGATGCCGCGCAGCGACAGCGCCGGGCCCATCACCCCGGCCTCGGCGGTGTGGTTGTAGACGACGTCGAGGATCACCTCGATGCCGGCCGCGTGCAGCGCCCGCACCATCCGCTTGAACTCGCCGACCTGGCCGCCGCGGCTGCCGGAGGCGGAGAAGCCGGCGTGCGGGGCGAAGTAGCCGAGCGTGTTGTAGCCCCAGTAGTTGGTCAGCCCGCGGGCCTGCAGGTGGTCCTCGCTGACGTGGTGGTGGACGGGCAGCAGCTCCACCGCGGTGACGCCGAGCCGGGTGAGGTGGGCGATCGCCGCCGGGTGGGCGAGGCCCGCGTAGGTGCCGCGCAGCTGGGGCGGCACCTCCGGGTGGCGCATGGTGAAGCCGCGCACGTGCACCTCGTACAGCACCGTCTCGGCCCACGGGGTCTTCGGCCGCTGGTCGTCGTACCAGTCGTCGTCGTCGTGGACGACCACCGCCCTCGGCACGTACGGCGCCGAGTCGCGGTTGTCGCGCACCGTGTCGGCGACGTCCGGCTCGGGCCAGCCGCGCACCGCGCTGCAGGTCGCGTCGTGGCTGGTGTAGTCGCCGTCGATCGCCCGGGCGTACGGGTCGAGCAGCAGCTTGGCCGGGTTCCAGCGGGCGCCCGTCCACGGGTCCCAGCGGCCGTGCACCCGGTAGCCGTAGCGGGTGCCGGGCAGCACGCCGGGCAGGTAGCCGTGCCAGGTCTGGAAGGTCTGCTCGGTGAGCCGGTGCCGGGTCTCGGTGCCGTCCTCGGCGAACAGGCACAGGTCGACGGCCTCGGCGCCGGCCGCCCAGAGCGCGAAGTTGGTGCCGCAGCCGCCGTCCGGGGCGGTGCGGAAGCGGGCGCCGAGCGGCTGCCAGCTGCCCGGCCAGGGGTCGGCGGGCGGCGCCGGCTGCGCGTCGGCGGCGCGTCCGGGCGCGGCCGCGGGTGGGCGGCCGGTCTCCCGGCGCGTACTCCGTGCCAGCTCCTGCCACGCCGTCATCGCCGCACCCTCCCTGCGCGGGGGTCCCGTACCCGCCCTCCAGTTGTTCCCTGATCGCGTGCAGGTGTCACGTGGCCGATCGTGTTGTGACGCTGGGTGAACGGGACGGCGTCCGCCGGGTGGCGCGCCGGCTCGTGTCCGGCGCCCCGCGGCCTCGTTTGACCGGGTGCCGGGCGCCTTGGGCGCGACGGCGCGCGGCCGACCGGAAGCGCGGCGGGAAGCGGCGGACCTGGAGGGACGAACATGCTCGCGGTGGCACGGCGCTGGGCGGTGGCGGCGGCGGCCGCGCTCCTCGCGCTGCCGACCGGCTGCACCGGCGGACCGGCCGGGGGCGGGGACGGCGGCCCGGCGGCCGGCCGGCCGCCGATCTCCCGCGCGGTGGTCACCGCGCTGCCGGCGGACGGCGCCCAGGAGGTGCACTCCGACGCCGAGGTGTCCGTCACCGTCGCCGAGGGCCGGCTGCTGTCGGTGCGGCTGGCCGACGACCGCGGGGTGGCGGTGCCCGGCCGCACCGCCCCGGACGGCTCCCGCTGGACCCCGGAGGAGCCGCTCGCCCCGGCCACCCCGTACACCGTCGACGCCCTCGCCCAGGACGCGGACGGGCTGCGCGCCGCCCACCACTCCGCCTTCGTGACGGCCGGTCCGGCGCACACCGTGGCCGCCCTCGTCACCCCGGAGGACGGGGCGGTGGTCGGGGTGGGGATGCCCGTCTCGCTGCGGTTCACCCGTCCGGTCGCGGACCGGCCGGCGGCGGAGCGGGCCGTCGAGGTGGCCGCCGACCCGCCGGTGCCGCTCGCCGCGCACTGGTTCGGCAACCGCCGCCTGGACGTCCGGCCGCGGTCCTACTGGGCGCCGGGCACCCGGGTGACCGTCACCCTGCGGCTGAAGGACGTGGAGCTGGCGCCCGGTGAGTTCGGTACCCAGGCCAAGGAGGTGGCGTTCACCGTCGGCCGGGCCCGGGTATCCACCGTCGACCTGGCGAGCAGCACCATGACGGTGCGCGAGGACGGGGTGCCGGTGCGCACCCTGAAGATCACCGCCGGCGGACCGCAGCACCCCACCTACCGGGGCGTCATGGTGGTCTCGGAGAAGTTCGAGGAGACCCGGATGAACGCCCGGACGGTCGGCCTCGGCGACGAGTACGACATCAAGGACGTCCCGCACGCGATGCGGCTGACCGACTCCGGCACCTTCGTGCACGGCAATTACTGGGCCGAGGAGGAGGTGTTCGGCGCCGCCAACACCAGCCACGGCTGCATCGGGATCGCAGACCGGCAGGGCGGTGACGCCGACTCGCCGGCCGGCTGGTTCTTCGAGCACACCCTGGTCGGCGACGTGCTGGAGGTGCGCGGCGACACCGGCGCGGTCGTCCAGCCGTCCAACGGCCTGAACGGCTGGAACCTGCCCTGGACGGCCTGGCTGCAGGGCAGCGCACTGGGTCCCGCACCGCGCTGACCTGCACCCGGTGATTCACCGAACCGGCACCCCCCACCTGCGGAAGATTCACTCATCCGGGGCAGTTATCCTGGCGTGCCGCGCGGGCCGGGGGCTCTTCCCCGTCGGCGGCGCGCGGAAGAAGTCCGACCCCCGGTGAAACCGACCCGGGCGCGGATGCGTGTATCCAGCGTGGATACCGGGAGGGGAGCAACCGAGTGAAGCCGGTTCAGGCGGCCGAGGCCGCGATAGTCAGAGGTGCGGCCGGGACGGGCCGCACCGGTCGTACCGCACGCACCGCGGCCGTCGCGCTGGCGATGGGCGGCGTGCTGCTGTTCACCGCCGCCTGCAACGACGGCGGCTCGGGCGGATCCGGCGGTTCGGCCGCCGCGGGCGCCTCCGGCGGTGCGAGCGGCGCGGCCGGCTCGTCCGGCGGCTCCACCACGCAGGCCGCCCCCAAGGCGTCCGCCGCGGTGCTCACCGTCAGCGCCAAGGACGGCGCCACCGACGTCCAGCCGGGCGGCTTCACCGTGACGGTCGCGAGCGGCAAGCTCACCTCCGTCGAGCTGAAGGACAAGAACGACAAGGCGGTCGCCGGCACCATCGCCGCCGACGGCCTCAGCTGGAAGCCGAGCGCGCCGCTCGCGGTCGGCATGGCCTACACCGTCAACGCGCAGGCCAAGGACGACGCCGGTCTGCCCGCCGCGATCTCCTCCGGCTTCACCACGCTGTCCCCGGCGAAGAAGGTCGCGACCAACGACAACATCGCCGACAACGGCACCTACGGCGTCGGCATGATCGTCTCGGTGGCGTTCAGCAAGCCGGTCAAGAACAAGGACGCCGTCCTCAAGGGCATCACCGTCGAGGCCAGCGACGGCACCGTCGTGAAGGGCCACTGGTTCGGCTCGCAGCGCCTGGACATCCGCCCGGCGGAGTACTGGAAGCCCGGCACCAAGGTGACGGTCAAGTACCGGCTGAAGAGCGTCGAGGTCTCCCCGGGCGTCTACGGCGACGTGGACCGCGACGAGCCGTTCACCATCGGCCGCTACCAGGTCAGCACCGTCGACGCCGCCAAGCACGTGATGACGGTGGCGAGCGGCGGCGGCGCCACCAAGAGCATCCCGATCACCGCGGGCAACGACCAGAACCCGTCCTGGAACGGCACGATGGTCATCTCCAGCAAGGAGAAGGTGACCCGGATGAACTCGGCCACCGTGGCCAACGTCAAGGGCGACGAGTACGACGTCCCGGACGTGCCGCACGCGATGCGCCTCACCACCACGGGCACCTACGTGCACGGCAACTACTGGGGCAACGCCTTCGGCAAGTCCAACGCCAGCCACGGCTGCATCGGCCTGAAGGACGTCAAGGGCGGCAGCGAGTCCTCCTCGGCGGGCACCTTCTTCAACAGCTCGCTGGTCGGCGACGTGGTGAAGATCGTCAACTCCAAGGGCCGCACGGTCTCCCCGGACAACGGCCTCAGCGGCTGGACGCTCCCCTGGAGCAACTGGTAGGCCGCACGCCCTCCGGACACCCGGTGACCCCGCCGACGGCCCGGCCGCTCCCCGCGAGCGGCCGGGCCGTTGCGGGTTCGTGACCGGATCGTCGCGCTGCGGGCCGCAACTCCGGCCCCGCCCGGAGCGTGTATTCGGTGGGTGCCGCGACGGGGAGTGCGCGGCGGGGACGGAGGGGGACCGGCATGGGGTCCGTGCGCAGAGGTCTGACGGCGGGTCTGCTCGGAGGAGCACTGGTGCTGGCGGCGGCGGCCTGCGGGCCGTCCGGGTCGCCGGGGGGCGCGGCCTCCGCCGCGGGGACGACGGCAGCCCGGCCGCGGCCCACCGTCCCGGCGGCGGTGGTGACCGTCGAGCCGAAGAACGGCGCCACCGACGTCAAGCCGTCCGGGGCGCTGAAGGTCACCGCGACCGGCGGGAAGCTGACCTCCGTCAAGGTGACCGGCGGGGACGGCCGGGAGGTGCCCGGCACGCTCGCCGCGGACGGCCTCGGCTGGACGCCCGCCGCCGCACTCGCCGTCTCCGAGCGGTACCGGGTGACGGCGCAGGCCACCGACCCGAACGGACTGGTGACCACCGCCGAGAGCACCTTCGGCACGCTCACCCCGGCCAGGACGACCGGTGCCTACAGCAACGTGGACGACGGGCAGACCTACGGCGTCGGCATGATCGTCTCGCTGCGCTTCCGCAAGGCGGTGCAGAACCGCGCCGAGGTGGAGCGCGCGGTGGTCTTCGAGACCTCCGACGGCACCGCGGTGAAGCCGCACTGGTTCGGCGACGACCGGGTCGACTTCCGCCCGGCGGAGTACTGGAAGCCCGGTACCAGGGTGACGGTGAAGTACCGGCTGAAGAGCGCCGAGCTCGCCCCGGGCGTCTACGGCGGCAAGGACGGCGAGGAGCACTTCACCGTCGGCCGCTCCCGGGTGAGCACGGCGGACGTCGACACCCACCGGATGACCGTCGTGGAGAACGGGCGGACGGTGGACACCGTGAAGTTCACCGCGGGCAAGGCCGGGTTCGACAGCTTCAACGGCACCATGGTCATCGAGGAGATGGCCCGCAGGACGCGGATGTCCTCCAACGGCGTCAGCGGCATCAAGGCCGGCGACGAGTACGACCTCGACGACGTGCCGCACGCCATGCGGCTCACCGACACCGGCACCTACGTGCACGGCAACTCCTGGGCGATCGGCTCGATGGGCCGCTCCAACGCCAGCCACGGCTGCATCGGCATCGCCGACACCCGCTACGGCAGCGACGGCACCGATGCCGGCCGCTTCTACGACGCGTCAATGATCGGCGACGTCGTCACCGTGGTGAATTCCGACGGCCCGCGGGTGTCCGGCGAGAACGGCCTGAGCGGGTGGAACGTGCCCTGGACTGCCTGGTAGGCCCGTCCGGCGTGCCGCTGTCATATGTCCCCCGCCGTGATCGTTTGCTCATTGTCCGTACGCGCCCGCATGCGTTCCGCAATGATGGGCGCCATGGCGGGATGGCGTGAGGCGGACCAGGCGTCGAATCGGATGCTCGGCACGGCCGGTGACGACGCGTCGGCCGGCCGCGGCCTCGCGCTGGCGGCCCTGGAGCGGCTGACCGCGGACGAGCTGGAGCAGGCCGCCTTCGAGCTGCTGCGCGACCCGGCGGCCCAGGAGGAGGTGCGGCTGCCCTCCCGCCCCGAGTCGGCCGGGATCGCCCGCCGCCTGGTCGTCGCCGTGCTCGGCGCCTGGGAGCTGGTGCAGCAGCTGGACACCGGCGAGTTACTGGCCGGCGAGCTGGTCGCCAACGCCGTGCGGCACGCCGGGGGGCGCACCGTCGGCCTGAAGATGACCCGCCGGCCGGGCTGGGTGCGGATCGAGGTCCGGGACTCCTCGCGGGCGCTGCCCTGCCTGATCGTGGCGGCCGAGCGCGGCGGGGCGGAGAACGGCCACGGGCTGGTGCTGGTCGACGCGGTGTCGGACCGCTGGGGCGCGGACCTGCTGCCGCGCGGCAAGTCCGTCTGGTGCGAGCTGAGGGTGCGCGAGCGCGCCGCCTGACGCGGCGGGCCCGGGTGCCCGGACATGAGCAGGGCCCCCGTTCCGCTCGGTGTGCGGTGTCGGGGGCCCGTGCGCGTCACCGCGCGGCCAAGGGGGTGCGCGCCGTGCGGTGGGAACGGCCGAACCGGGTCGGTGGAGGCCGTGGAATGCCTCCACTGTCGCATGCCGGAGCCGGTCTGGACAAATCGATCCAAAGGTGCAGACCCCTCGCAACCTTCGAAGACTTACCAAACCCGGATGAACAGCCTATGAATACCTGCCATCAGGCCGGGCTTCCACCCGGCCCGGTCAGCACTCGATGACGTTCACGGCGAGGCCGCCGCGCGAGGTCTCCTTGTACTTGATCTTCATGTCGGCGCCGGTCTCCTTCATGGTCTTGATCGCCTTGTCGAGGGAGACGTGGTGCCGTCCGTCGCCGCGCAGCGCCATCCGCGCCGCCGTGACGGCCTTCACCGAGGCCATGCCGTTCCGCTCGATGCAGGGGATCTGCACCAGGCCGCCGACCGGGTCGCAGGTCAGGCCGAGGTTGTGCTCGATGCCGATCTCCGCGGCGTTCTCGACCTGCTCGGGGCTGCCGCCGAGCACCTCGGCGAGGCCGCCGGCCGCCATCGAGCACGCCGAGCCGACCTCGCCCTGGCAGCCGACCTCGGCGCCGGAGATCGAGGCGTTCTCCTTGAAGAGCATGCCGATCGCGCCGGCCGCCAGCAGGAAGCGCACGATGCCCTCGTCGTCGGCGCCGGGCACGAAGTTCAGGTAGTAGTGCAGCACGGCCGGGACGATGCCCGCGGCGCCGTTGGTCGGCGCGGTGACCACCCGGCGGCCGGAGGCGTTCTCCTCGTTCACCGCCATCGCGTAGAGGGTCACCCACTCCATCGCGTTGGCCGGGCCGATGCCCTCGGCACGCAGCGCCCGGGCGGCCGAGGCGGCCCGGCGGCGGACCTTCAGCCCGCCCGGCAGGATGCCCTCGCGGCCGAGCCCGGCCGCGACGCACTCCTGCATGACGTGCCAGATCTCCAGCAGCCCGGCCCGGATCTCGGCCTCGCTGCGCCAGGCCTTCTCGTTCTCCAGCATCAGGCCGGAGATGGACAGGCCGGTCTCGCGGGTGAGCCGCAGCAGCTCCTCGCCGGTGCGGAAGGGGTAGCGCAGCACGGTGTCGTCCGGCTTGACCCGGTCGGCGCCTATCGCGTCCTCGTCGACGACGAAGCCGCCGCCGACCGAGTAGTAGGTCTTCTCCAGGACGGGCGCGCCGGCCCCGTCGTACGCGGCCAGGGTCATGCCGTTGGCGTGGTACGGCAGCGAGCGGCGGCGGTGCAGCACCAGCTGGGTCGCCGGGTCGAAGGCGATCTCGTGCTGGACGTCCTTGTCCTGGGCGAGCAGCCGCAGCCGCTTGTCGCGCTGGATGCGCTCGACGTCGAGGTCGGCCTGGTCGACGTCGACGGTGCGCGGGGAGTTGCCCTCCAGGCCCAGCAGGACGGCCTTGGGGGTGCCGTGGCCGTGGCCGGTGGCGCCGAGCGAGCCGAAGAGCTCGGCCCGGACGGAGGCGGTGCTCTCCAGCAGCCCCTCCGAGTGCAGGCGGCGGGCGAACATCCGGGCCGCCCGCATCGGGCCCACGGTGTGGGAACTGGACGGCCCGATGCCGATGGAGAAGAGGTCGAAGACGCTGATGGCCACGGGGGGACGTCCTTGTCTGGTCTCGTGGAAGGACTTGCTGGGTGACACGGAAGGGGGCACCGCGCGCACTGTCCAGTGTGCGCGGTGCCCCGGAATTCCTGGTGTCCGGCCGGGGTGAGGCCGGTCACCGGGGGACGAACCGCCGAGACCGGCCGGCGATCGGGGGCGTCGCGCTCCGATCGCCGGTCGGTCCTACCGCGGGGTGCGGATCACAGCTCGGGGTAGAGCGGGTACTTCGCGGCGAGCGCGGTCACCCGGGCCTTGAGCGCGGTGGCCTTGGCCTCGTCGAAGCCGGGCAGCAGGGTCTCGGCGATGACGTCGGCGACCTCGCGGAAGTCCTCCGCGCCGAAGCCGCGGGTGGCCAGCGCCGGGGTGCCGATGCGCAGGCCGGAGGTGACCATCGGCGGGCGGGGGTCGTTCGGCACCGCGTTGCGGTTCACGGTGATGCCGACCTCGTGCAGGCGGTCCTCGGCGTCCTGGCCGTTGAGCTCGCTGTTGCGCAGGTCGACCAGGACGAGGTGCACGTCGGTGCCGCCGGAGAGCACCGAGACGCCGGCGTCCACGGTGTCCTGGCGCAGCAGGCGCTCGGCCAGGATCTTCGCGCCCTCCAGGGTGCGGCGCTGGCGGTCCTTGAACTCCTCCGAGGCGGCGACCTTGAAGGCCACGGCCTTGGCGGCGATCACGTGCTCCAGCGGGCCGCCCTGCTGGCCGGGGAAGACCGCGGAGTTGATCTTCTTGGCCCACTGCTCCTTGCAGAGGATGACGCCGCCGCGCGGACCGCCCAGCGTCTTGTGGGTGGTGGTGGTGACCACGTCCGCGTACGGCACGGGCGAGGGGTGCAGGCCCGCGGCGACCAGGCCGGCGAAGTGCGCCATGTCGACCATGAGCAGCGCGCCGACCTCGTCCGCGATGCGGCGGAACTCGGCGAAGTCCAGCTGGCGCGGGTAGGCGGACCAGCCGGCGATGATCAGCTTGGGCTGGTGCTCCTTGGCGAGGCGCTCGACCTCGGCCATGTCGACCTGACCGGTCTTCTCGTCGACGTGGTACGCGGCCACGTTGTAGAGCTTGCCGGAGAAGTTGATCTTCATGCCGTGGGTCAGGTGGCCGCCGTGCGCCAGGTTCAGGCCCAGGATGGTGTCGCCCGGCTGGATCAGCGCGAACATCGCGGCGGCGTTCGCCTGCGCACCGGAGTGCGGCTGGACGTTGGCGTGCTCCGCCCCGAACAGCGCCTTCACCCGGTCGATGGCGATCTGCTCGGCGACGTCGACGTGCTCGCAGCCGCCGTAGTAGCGCTTGCCGGGGTAGCCCTCGGCGTACTTGTTGGTCAGGACCGAACCCTGGGCCTCCATGACCGCCACCGGGGCGAAGTTCTCGGAGGCGATCATTTCGAGGGTGGTCTGCTGGCGGTGCAGCTCGGCGTCGACCGCGGCCGCGATCTCCGGGTCGAGCGCGTGCAGGGACTGGTTCAGAACCGTCATGAGGTGGGGTCTCCCCGTGGAGCGAAGGGCTGGAGCGGGGCGGCCGCCGCACTGCGGCCGCCCCGTTGGGCGGGCGGTCAGCCGCCGATGAACGCGGTGTACGCCTCGGCGTCGAGCAGCTCGTCGGTCGCCTCAACGCGGACCTTGAACAGCCAGCCATCCTCGAACGGGGAGCTGTTCACCAGGGCGTTGTCGTCGAGGACGGCCTGGTTGACCTCCACGACCTCGCCGGTGACGGGCGAGAACAGGTCGCTGACCGACTTGGTGGACTCGAGCTCGCCACAGGTCTCACCGGCGGTGACGCCGTCACCGACCTCCGGGAGCTGGACGTAGACGATGTCGCCGAGGGCGTCGGCCGCGTGCGCGGTGATGCCGATCGTCGACACCCCGTCCACGGCGGCGGTCAGCCACTCGTGCTCCTTGGTGTACTGCAGGTGCGTGGGGTTGCTCATGGCGTCATTCTCCAGGATCGCAAGAGGGAGGGGCGTGGCCGTCCGCTGAGCGGACCGCCCCGGGCAGGACGGTTGCAGGACGGTTCAGGACGGTGCTGGGAGCGGCGGGGGCGCTCAGCGGGCGCGCTTGTAGAACGGCAGCGCCACGACCTCGACCGGCTCGGCCTTGCCGCGCACGTCGACCGCGACGGCGGTGCCGGGCGCGGCGTGCGCCGCGTCCACGTAGGCGATGGCGATCGGCTTGCCGAGGGTGGGGGAGGGCGCGCCCGAGGTGATCCGGCCGATGGGGTTGCCGTCGGCGTCGACCACCGCGTACTCGGCGCGCGGCACCCGCTTGCCCTCGGAGACCAGGCCGACCAGCTTGCGCGGCGGCGCGGACTCGGCCTCGGCGGCCGCCTGCTCCAGGGCCTTGCGGCCGACGAAGGCGCCCTCGTTGGTGGTCTTGTCGAAGCGCACCACGCGGCCGAGGCCGGCGTCGAACGGGGTCAGGTCGGTGGACAGCTCGTGGCCGTACAGCGGCATGCCCGCCTCCAGGCGCAGCGTGTCGCGGCAGGACAGGCCGCACGGCACCAGGCCCTTGTCGGCACCGGCCGCGGTCAGCGCCGACCACAGGTGCTCGGCGTCGGCCGGGGCGCAGAAGACCTCGAAACCGTCCTCGCCGGTGTAGCCCGTACGGGCGAGCCAGACCTGCCTGCCGGCGACGGTCGCGGGCAGCAGCGCGTAGTACTTCAGGCCGGGCAGGTCGGCGTCGGTCAGCGAGGCGAGGATGCCGTTCGCCTCCGGGCCCTGGACGGCGATCAGCGCGTAGGCGTCGCGGTCGTCGCGGACGACGGCGTCGAAGCCCTCGGCGCGCTCGGTCAGCGCGTCCAGCACCACCTGGGCGTTGGAGGCGTTCGCGACCACCATGTACTCGTCCTCCGCGGTGCGGTAGACGATCAGGTCGTCGAGGATGCCGCCGTCCTCGCGGCAGATCATGGTGTAGCGGGCGCGCAGCACGCCCAGCGCCGAGATGAAGCCGACCAGCGCGTGGTCCAGCATCTCGCCGGCCTGCGGGCCGGAGACGGTGATCTCGCCCATGTGCGAGAGGTCGAACAGACCGGCCTTCGTGCGGACGGCGAGGTGCTCCTCGCGCTCGCTGCCGTAGCGCAGCGGCATGTCCCAGCCGGCGAAGTCGGTCATGGTGGCACCGAGCGAGCGGTGCAGCGCGTCGAGCGCGGTGAGGCGGAGGGACATGACGGCAGGACTCCTTGGCTGCTCTGCGGGCACACGGGCGACCCTCCCGCCCGGAAACGGGCAGGACGGCGGATGGAGTCTCCCCGTCTGTCGTCAACAACCTGAGAGCTTCACCGCCACCTCAAGGATGGCGGCTTGCACCGTGGGTGGGCGCACGGCGCGGCCGTGTCCACTTTCCAGATGTGCCTCGCCCGTGCGGTATGGGTGCCTGAGAGATTCCGGGGAGGACTTGCTCCTTCGGCGCCGGCCTCGCCCCTGTGGGCGTTCCGGACTCTCCCGCGCGGGTTCGAGCGGCCAGTATGAACTTGGAGGGTCGAGCGCGCTCATCATGGCATGCCGCCGGGCCTGATGGGAGAGGGGGCGGCCCGCTAGGCTCTGTGCAGGGGACGAGCGAAGGGGCCGTACATGGGGTATCCGGCGGGCGAGGCACAGGCGTGGGCCGCACCCGGCACGGCGCCGGAGGGCGGCACCTGGCCGTCCAACGAACTGGAGCAGGTGCTCACCGCCGCGCTCGGCGACCCCGGCGCCACGCCCCGGGTGATCGAGGTGCTCGCCCGCAGCCAGGTGTGGATCCCGCTGCCGGCCGGCGCCGACCCGCAGGGCACCTCGCTGGACCTGCCGACCATCGAACTCGCCGGCACCCCCTACGTGCCGGTGTTCTCCTCGCAGGAGCAGTTCCTGCAGCACGCCCCGGGCATGGCGTTCGCGATCGCACCGGTGTGGGAGTTCGCCCGCGGGCTCCCGCTCGGCATCGGCATCGCCGTCAACCCGGAGGCGCCGGTGGGCATCCCGGTGCCGCCGGAGGGCGTCGGCGAGCTGCGCCGCGGACCGCAGGGCGACCGCACCGCCGGCGAGGTCGCCGAGGGCGCCTCGGTGGCGCTGCGCGAGCCCGAGCCGCACCAGGAGCCGTACGCCTTCCTCGCCGCGGCCACCTCCGAACTGTCCCGGCTGCCCGGCGTGCTGACGGCCCGTCGGGCGCTCGCCCGGGTGGAGGCGGACGCCCCGCAGCTGTACGTCGGGATCCAGCTCGACCCGGCCGGGCCGGCCGATCCGGTGCAGGTCAACGAGGCGCTCGGCCGCGCGCTCGGAACCGCGCCGCCGCCGTGGGGCGTCCACCTGGTGCTGCTGGACATGGCCGACGACCCCGTCGTCGAGTGGCTGCTGACCTGCGTGGCGCCCTTCTACGTCCGGGCGTGACCGCCGGTCCGGCCGGCCCGGGCGCCTGCCGGCGGGACACCGGCGCCGCCCGGGGGCATCACGAGGGGGTATGCGGCATGACGCCTGTCGGCCGCGCGCAATAGGGTGCTGCCCGGCAGTGGGCACGAGCGGCGGAAGACGGAACAAGACGGGGCACGGCGACGTGAGCGAGCGGAGCGAGGCGGGCGCATGAGCGCGGCAGCGGCAGGCGGCGGGCCGGGCCCGTGGGGCCAGGCACCCGTGGCACCGCCCGGCGGTGACCCGGGCGCCATCGAGCGCGCCCTCGGCGCGGTCGTCCCGGAGCGCTACGACGCGTACGAGAACCTGCTGCGGGCGCTCGCCCAGGGGCAGGTCTGGATGCTGCTCTGGCACGGCACGCCCGGCAGTCCGGACGCCCAGTACGGGAACATGGACATCGGCGGGCACGGCTACGCCCCCGCCGTCACCTCGGCCGAGCAGCTCGCCGCCAGCGGTTGGGCCCGCGCCCACGAGGTGATCTCCGGCCAGGAGATCGCCGCCGCGCTCTTCCGCACCCGCTGGGGCCTGTGGCTGAACCCGCACGCCCCGGGCGGCGGCGTCGGCGTCCCCTGGGCCGACCTGAGACGCATCGCGGTCGGCCTGGACCGGCTGCCGGCCGGTCCGCTGCGGATCTCCGAGCCGCGGTTGAACGCGCCGCAGTTCTACGGGCTGCTGGAGCAGCAGGCCGTGCAGACCCGTCCGCTGCGCTCGCTGCGCCAGGCGTGGGTGCAGCCCGCGCTGGGCGAGGCGTACCTGGCCGTCGGCCTGGACCTGTACGACAACTCTCCGCCGTCGGTGGAGGCCGCCCGCGCCCTGGTGCAGCGGGCCGCGCAGCTCGCCCCGGAGGGGCTGGCGGTGTCGACGGTCGCGATGGCGGACGAGTTCGACCCGGTCGCGATGTGGATGCGGGCGAACGCCCGGCCGTTCTTCGACCGCGACACCCAGTTCGGGCACCCGCAGGGCGCGGCTCCCTACCCGCCCTACGGTTACTCTCCGCAATCGGCGCCGGGTCCGCAGCCGTGGCCCCAGCAGCCGTGGCCGGGCTACCCCGGCCGCTGATCCTTTCCCTTTCCCTCCCCTTTACCCGCCCTTGTGGCGACCGTCCGCCAGCGGCGGGTCATGCCCAGGTGGTGGCGGTTTCCCGCCGTTGGCGGGCTTCCGTCAGTACCCGTCTTGACAGGCTTGTTTCAGCCGTGTGAAGAGGCGTATTCGCGGTCACAACGGGCTGCATGCCGACAGATCACAGTTAGGCATCCTTCGGTTGCCCCCTCTGGCGGAACCTCTCCCCGATGACAGAGAGTGCTGCCCACGGCCAGTGCGCGAGCCGATCCCCACAAAGGTGATCGCGCCCTGGCGACGCCGAACCGCGCGATGTGCATGCCGCGCACTCCGGCACCACGCAGGACCCGCAGTACCCCCGCAAACGCCGTGATCCGCCGCCCCGGCCCCGTGCCCGGACGGCAGGCTCCGGCACCCCGAAAACGAACTCTGCACCGCCGCACCGGCGTACGGAACCACCGCACCGCTCTGCACCGCACCTGTCGCGAACTCCGGACCGCACCGGGGTCCGGGCCCTGATCGGGCCCGGGTCGCCCCGCCGGACCGGGCCGTGGGCCGGCCACCGTCGGCGAGGGGAACGAACTGACTCATGACCACACCCACCGAGACCACCGGCTCCGCCCGGCCCGAGGCCGCACCTGCCGCCCCGGCCAAGCGCATCCAGGGCCGCTCTCCGGGCCGGATCGCCTGGGACCGGCTGAAGCGTGACAAGGTCGCCCTCGCGGGCGGCACCGTGGTGCTCCTGCTGATCCTCGCCGCGATCTTCGCGCCGGTGCTGACGGCGCTGTTCGGCCACCCGGTCGACGAGCCCCACCCGGACCAGATCAACCCGGACCTCGGCCTCCCCAGGGGCGCGTTCGGCGGCATGAGCGGCGACTTCCTGCTCGGCGTCGACCCGACGTTCGGCCGCGACGTCTTCAGCCGGATCCTCTACGGCGCCCAGATCTCGCTCACCGTGGCCTTCCTCGCGGCCGGCGTGTCCGTCCTGATCGGCGTCGTGCTCGGCGCCGCGGCCGGCTACTTCGGCGGCTGGGTCGACGCGGCGATCAGCCGGGTGATGGACGTGCTGCTGGCCTTCCCGCAGCTGCTGTTCTCCATCGCGCTCGTCTCGGTCATGCCGAACTCGCTGCTCGGCCTCGGCGGCACCGCCCTGCGCATGGGCATCCTGGTCCTGGTCATCGGCTTCTTCGGCTGGCCGTACATCGGCCGCATCGTCCGCGGCCAGGCGCTGTCGCTGCGCGAGCGGGAGTTCGTGGACGCCGCCCGCAGCCTCGGCGCCGGCAGCATCCACATCCTCTTCCGCGAGCTGCTGCCGAACCTGGTCGCCCCGATCCTCGTCTACACGACGCTGATCATCCCCACCAACATCCTCAGCGAGGCGGCGCTCAGCTTCCTGGGTGCCGGCGTGAAGCCGCCGACGCCCTCCTGGGGACAGATGCTCTCCGAGGCGACCCGGATCTACCAGGCCGACCCGACCTACATGGTCGTCCCCGGTCTCGCGATCTTCGTCACGGTGCTCGCGTTCAACCTCTTCGGCGACGGCCTCCGGGACGCGCTCGACCCCAAGGGCAACTAGCCCTCCCTCTCCCCCCACATACCAGGCAGGTCCCTCTCAGCCTGCCCACCCCCGGCGGACCGTTCGTGCCCGCACATCACCAGGAGGACTCCGTACCCATGAAGCGCAACAGGACACTTGCCGCAGCTTCCCTCGTGGCTGCGCTCGCCCTGACCACCGCGGCCTGCGGCGGCACCAAGGGCGGTGGCACGAGCGACAGCGCGAGCAAGGGCTCGGCCGGCTTCAACGCCGCGGTTGACAAGGTGCTGAACCCCTCCGACAAGAAGGGCGGCAACCTCAACCTCTGGACGAGCACCGACGTCGACTCGCTCGACCCGGGCCGTGCCTACTACGCCTCGGTGTGGAACTTCGAGCGCTACTACGCCCGCACCCTCCTGGCCTTCGACGCGAAGCCGGGCAAGGACGGCCTCAAGCTCGTTCCGGACCTGGCGGCGAACCAGCCGGCCGTGTCCTCCGACGGCAAGACCTACACCTTCCACCTGAAGCAGGGTCTGAAGTTCGAGGACGGCTCGCCGATCACCTCGAAGGACATCAAGTACGGCATCGAGCGCATCTTCGCGCAGGACGTCGTCTCCGGCGGTCCGACCTACCTGATCCAGTCCCTGGACCAGGGCCAGAACTACAAGGGCCCCTACACCGACACCGACCCCAACAAGCTGGGTCTGAAGTCGGTCGAGACCCCGACCGACACCACCATCGTCTTCCACCTGGCGAAGGCCGACTCGTCCTTCCCGTTCCTGCTCGCGATGGGCTCCGCCTCGCCCGTCCCGCAGAAGCTGGACACCGGTGCGAAGTACGGTGACAAGCCGGTCTCCTCCGGCCCCTACAAGTTCTCCAAGGTCGAGCCGGGCAAGGGCTACGAGCTGGTCCGCAACGAGAACTGGGACCCGGCCACCGACCCGTTCCGCAAGGCGCTGCCGGACACCGTCAAGCTGACCGTCACCTCGAACGCCGACGACATGGACGCCCGCCTGCTGGCCGGCTCCGTCGACATCGACTTCGGCCAGACCGGTCTCTCCCAGGCCGCCCAGGTCAAGGTCCTGCAGGACGAGAAGCTGAAGGCCAACACGGACGACCCGTACAACGGCTTCATCCGCTTCATCGCGCTGAACCAGAAGGTCGCCCCCTTCGACAACATCCACTGCCGCAAGGCCGTGCTGTACGCGGCCGACCCGACCGCGCTGCAGACCGCCCGCGGCGGTTCGGTCGCCGGCTCCACCTACGGCAACATGCTGCCCCCGAACATCCTCGGCTCGGACGACTACGACCCGTTCGGCCTGACCGACGGCAAGGCCGACCTGGAGAAGGCCAAGGCCGAGCTCAAGGAGTGCGGCAAGCCCGAGGGCTTCACCACCACGATCGCCGTCCGCGGCAACAAGGCCAAGGAGGTCAACTCGGCCGTCGCGCTGCAGACCGCCCTCAAGGCCATCAACGTGACGGTGAACGTCGACCAGTACGACGGCAAGCTGCTCGCCTCCGTCGCCGGTGCGCCGGACGTCGTCCACCAGAAGGGCTACGGCCTGATCGTCGCCGGCTGGGGTGCCGACTACCCGAACGGCGCCGGCTACATGCAGCCCCTGATGGACAGCCGCTTCATCACCAAGAACGGCAACAGCAACTACCCCGAGACCTCCGACCCGGCGGTCGACAAGCTCTTCGACGACGCCGCCGCCCAGACGGACCCGGCCAAGGCCGCCGAGCTCTACAAGCAGATCAACCACAAGGTCGTCGACACCGCGGTGTGGCTGCCGGTCGTGGCCGACAAGGCGCTCAACTACCGCAACCCGCGCCTGACCAACGTCTTCATCAACGACGCGTTCGGCGAGGTCGACTTCCAGGCCCTGGGCGTCTCCGACGGCAAGTGACCTGACCCGCCCGCAATCGTAGTTCGCACAGCTAGTCCGAAGGGCAGGTGAAGGCTCCGCCCGGGTCGGCCGGCGTCCCCACAGGGACGCGGCCGGCCCGGGGCGGGGCCGACCGCAGTGCTCGTATATCTCATCCGACGGCTCGTCAATGTCGTCGCCATGCTGCTGGTGGTCTCCGCGGTCACCTTCGGCATCTTCTTCATGGTGCCGAAACTGACCGGGACCGACCCCGCGCTGCTCTACGTCGGCAAGATCGCCGACAAGGTGGCCGTCGAGGGTATCCGACACAAGATGGGCCTCGACAAGTCCATCGTCGAGCAGTACTTCCTGTTCCTGAAGGGCCTGTTCGTCGGGCGCGACTACAGCACCGGCGTGGACGTCACCCACTGCTCCGCGCCGTGCTTCGGTTACTCCTTCAAGACCGAGCAGGAGGTGTGGCCCGTCCTGCTGGACCGACTGGGCGTCACCGCCTCGCTCGCCGCCGGCGCGGCCACCCTGTGGCTCGTGTTCGGCACCGCGACCGGCGTCGTCTCCGCACTGCGCCGCCGCACCCTGCTGGACCGCTTCACCATGACGACCGCCCTGGCCGGCGTCTCGCTGCCGATCTACTTCACCGGCATGCTCGCCAGCGCGATCTTCGTCTACCAGCTCGGCTGGTTCCCGCACGACTACGTGAACCTGGGCGACGACCCGGTCGCGTGGTTCCAGAACCTGGTGCTGCCGTGGGTCACCCTGGCGTTCCTCTACGCCGCGACCTACGCCCGCCTCACCCGCGCCACCCTGCTCGAGGTGCTCGGCGAGGACTACATCCGCACCGCCCGGGCCAAGGGCCTCGGCGAGCGGACGGTCATCGGCAAGCACGCCATGCGCTCCACCCTCACCCCGATCCTCACCGTCTTCGGCATGGACCTGGGCGCCCTGATCGGCGGCGCGGTGCTCACCGAGTCGACCTTCAACTTCCGTGGTCTGGGTTACGAGGCGGTCTCCGCGGTCAGCTCCAGCGACCTCCCGGTGATCATGGGTGTCACGCTCTTCGCCGGCTTCTTCATCATCATCGCCAACCTGCTGGTTGACGTGCTGTACGCCGTTGTCGATCCTCGGGTGAGGCTGGCATGAGCAAGACCCTGAACACCACCAAGCCCTCCGCCTTCCTCTCGGTGCGCGACCTGCGGGTGCACTTCCCCACCGAGGACGGACTGGTCAAGTCGGTCGACGGCCTCACCTTCGACCTGGAGAAGGGCAAGACCCTCGGCATCGTCGGCGAGTCCGGCTCCGGGAAGTCCGTCACCTCGCTGTCGATCATGGGCCTGCACCGCACCGGCACCAAGCGCGGCGCCCCGCGGATCACCGGCGAGGTCTGGCTGGACGGCGAGGAGCTCGTCGCCGCCGACCCCGAGCGGGTCCGCAAGCTCCGCGGCCAGAAGATGGCGATGATCTTCCAGGACCCGCTGACCGCGATGCACCCGTACTACACGGTCGGCGCGCAGATCATCGAGGGCTACCGGGCCCACCACCCGGGTGCCACCAAGAAGCAGGCGCGCACCCGCGCGATCGAGATGCTCGACCGGGTCGGCATCCCGCAGCCGGACAAGCGGGTGGACGCCTACCCGCACGAGTTCTCCGGCGGCATGCGCCAGCGTGCCATGATCGCGATGGCCCTGGTCAACGACCCGTCGCTGCTGATCGCGGACGAGCCCACCACCGCCCTGGACGTCACCGTCCAGGCGCAGATCCTGGACCTCATCCGGGACCTGCAGAAGGAGTTCGGCTCGGCCGTCATCATTATCACGCACGACCTCGGCGTGGTGGCCGAACTGGCCGACGACATCCTGGTGATGTACGGCGGCAAGTCCGTGGAGCGCGGCCCCGCCGAGTCCCTCTTCGAGGCGCCCGAGCACCCCTACACCTGGGGCCTGCTCGGCTCGATGCCCCGGCTCGACCGGGAGCTCCAGGACCGGCTGATCCCGGTCAAGGGCACCCCGCCGAGCCTGATCAACGTGCCGTCCGGCTGCGCCTTCCACCCGCGCTGCCCGTACGCCGAGCTGACCGGCGGCCGGTCCACCTCCGAGGTGCCCGTGCTGGCCGAGGCCGCCCCCCGGCACCTCGCGGCCTGCCACCTGCCGATCGCCGAACGGCACCGGATCTTCGCCGACGAGATCGCGCCCCGGCTGTGACCCGGCCGCCAGCAACACACTCAGGAGACAACCGATGACGGATTCGAAGACGGCGGCGATCCCCGCACCCGCGCCCGCCTCCGACCGTCAGCCCCTGCTCAAGGTGACCGGGCTGACCAAGCACTTCCCGATCACCAAGGGGCTGCTGCGCCGCCAGGCCGGCGCCGTGCGCGCCGTGGACGGCCTCGACTTCGAGGTCCGGCCCGGCGAGACCCTCGGCGTGGTCGGCGAGTCCGGCTGCGGCAAGTCCACCATGGGCCGTCTGGTGACCCGTCTGGACGAGCCCACCGGCGGGAAGATCGAGTTCGAGGGCACGGACATCACGCACCTCGGCGTCTCGGCGATGCGCCCGCTCCGCCGGGACATCCAGATGATCTTCCAGGACCCGTACTCGTCGCTGAACCCGCGGCACACCGTCGGCACCATCGTCGGCGCGCCGTTCCGGCTGCAGAAGGTGGCCACCGAGGGCGGCGTCAAGAAGGCCGTGCAGGAGCTGCTGGAGCTCTGCGGCCTGAGCCCGGAGCACTACAACCGCTACCCGCACGAGTTCTCCGGCGGCCAGCGCCAGCGCATCGGCATCGCCCGCGCGCTGGCCCTCAAGCCGAAGATGATCGTGGCGGACGAGCCGGTCTCCGCGCTCGACGTGTCGATCCAGGCGCAGGTGGTCAACCTCCTCGACGACCTGCAGAACGAGCTGGGCCTGACCTACCTGATCATCGCCCACGACCTCTCGGTCGTCCGGCACGTGTCGGACCGCGTCGCGGTGATGTACCTCGGCAAGATCGTCGAGATCGCCGACCGCGACTCGCTCTACAGCGTGCCGATGCACCCGTACACCAACGCGCTGATGTCGGCGGTGCCGACGCCGGACCCGCGCCGCAAGGAGCGCCGCGAGCGCATCCTGCTCACCGGTGACGTGCCGTCGCCGCTCAACCCGCCGAGCGGCTGCCGCTTCCGGACCCGCTGCTGGAAGGCGCAGGACGTCTGCGCCACCCAGGAGCCGCCGCTCGTCGCCGCGCGGCCGGGCCACCAGGTGGCCTGCCACTTCCCGGAGAACGACGACCTGTCGGTCGGCACGCGCAAGCCGGGCATCCACGCCCAGCGCGGCCGCTGACCCGCAGGGTCCGTCCGGAGCAGTACCCCACCCGGCCCGGGTGCCTGATCCAGGCACCCGGGCCGAGGCGTTCCAGGGCGCCGGTCACCGCGGCCCGGTGCGGCGGGGTGCGCGGGACGCCGATCCGTCAGCCGGCGTCGCGGGTGCGTCCGCCGGGCGTCAGTCGTCTCCCCGTGCGGTCTGCCGGGCGCGCAGCGCCCGGACCTTCTGCCGGTTGCCGCAGCGCTCCATCGAGCACCAGCGCCGCCGGCCGGGCCGCGAGGTGTCGACGAAGTGCAGTTGGCAGTCGTGGGCGCCGCAGACGCGGATCCGGTCGGCGTACGGGCCGGTGAACAGCTCGACGGCGTCCCGGGCGACCGCGGAGAGCACCGCGCCCGCGGTGGTGGGCGCGGGTCCGGCGCGCCGTCCGTCGGGGCCGATCCGGGGGACGGGCGGGGGAGCGGCGGCGGCCCGGTTGACCGCCGCGTAGTCCTCGGGGGCGCCGGGGAGGCCCTCGGCCCTGGCCTCGGTGAGCCGCCAGAGCGCGTCGCGCAGCTCCCGGGCGGCGGCCACCCCGGCCTCGTCGACGGCGACCTCGCCGGTGTCCAGCCGGCAGGCGGCGATCCAGTCGGCGAGGTCGGCCGGCCGGTGCAGCACCTCGTAGCGGGCGTACGCGCCGGGCCCGCCGGTGGGCAGCAGCTCCAGGCAGAGCGCGCCGGGGTCGAAGCGGTGGGAGGTGCCGTCGGGGTGGTTCAGCACGAGTCCGGTTGCGGCGTCGTCCATGTAACCACTATAACCGGTGGCATGACTCTCGACTACAAGATCGTCGTGGACTGCGCGGACCCGCACCGCCAGGCCGCGTTCTGGGGCGAGGCCCTCGGCTACCTCGTCGAGGACAACAGCCCCGTCGTGGAGCGGCTGATCACCGGCGGCATGCTGCCCGCCGAGGCCTGGACGGTCGTCGACGGCCGCAAGGCCTTCAAGGCGATGGCCGCCGTCCGGCACCCCGAGGACCCCTTCGACCCGGCCACCGGCATCGGCCACGGCCGGCGCCTGCTCTTCCAGGCCGTCCCCGAGGCCAAGACCGTCAAGAACCGCCTCCACCTCGACCTGCACGCCGGGCCCGAGCGCCGTGAGGCCGAGGTGGACCGGCTGGTCGCCCTGGGCGCCACCGTGCTCGCCCGGATCGACGAGCCCGGCACCAGGCACGTCACCCTCGCCGACCCCGAGGGCAACGAGTTCTGCGTCCAGTGAGCGGCGCAGGGGCGGCGGACTTCGCCGCGTTCGAACGGCGCGGCTGGGCCGCCCGCAGCACCACCTACGGCGAGGGCTTCGGCGCGATGACCGCCGGGGCCCACCCGGCCCTGCTCGACGCCGTCGGCGCGGGCCCCGGCACCCGGCTGCTGGAGGTCGGCTGCGGCACCGGCCGGCTCGCCGCGCTCGCCCTGCGGCGCGGCGCCGACGTGACCGCCACCGACGCCGTCCCCGAGATGGTCGAGGCCGCCGCGGCCGCGCTGCCCGGCGCCCGGGTCGAACGGGCGGCCCTGCCCGGACTCCCGTACCCGGACGGCCGGTTCGACGCGGCGGTCGGCGCCTTCGTGATCAACCACGTGCCCGACCCGCCCGCCGCCGCGGCCGACCTCCACCGGGTGCTCGCCCCCGGCGGCCGGCTCGCCCTCTCCTGCTGGGACACCCTCGCCGCCAACCGGGCACAGGGCCTGGTCTTCGACGCCGTCCGCGCAGCCGGCGGCCCGCCGCCCGCCGGACTCCCCGGCGCCGCCCCCTTCACCCGGTACGCCTCGCCCGACGGCCTCGCCGCCCTGCTCGCCGGCGCAGGCTTCACCGGGGTGTCGGTCGACCGGGTCCGCTGGACGCACCGGGTCGACCCGGCCGACTGGTGGCGGCACGTCCTCGGCGGCACCGTGATCACCGCCGCCCTGGTCGAGGGCCGCCCGCCCGAGGAGATCGACGCGATCCGCACCGAGTACCTCCGGCTGGCCGCCCCGTACGCCGCCCGGGGCCTGCCGGTCGCCGCACTGGTCGCCACCGGAACCCGCGGCTGAGCGGCCCCGGGCGGCGCGGGTCCTTCGTCCGGACCAGTGCCGCCCGGCCTGCTGTTGCGGGCGCCCGGGAGGCTGCGTTCACTGACGGTGTTCGGATCCGATCGACGACGGCGCCTGCCCGGCGGCCGGGGGAGGTGGGCCAGATGCTCTCCGCACGCAGCCTGTTCCAGGAGATCCACGACAACGACGACTCGTTCCGGCTGTTCTGCAGCATCGCCGCCAAGGGCGAGGACCAGGGCGGCTGGGAGAACGGGCGGATCTCCAAGCTGGTCTCCGACCAGGTCCTCGCCCCCAAGATCGCCCGCCACGGCGCCGACGAGGACAAGCACGGCCGGATCTTCAACGCCCTGCTCCACAAGCGCGGCCTCGCACCGGTCGACGTCCCCGACGACACCGACTACACGATGATGCTGGAACGCCAGGGCATCGGCCTCGCCCACACCAGGCTCAAGCGCGACGAACCGCTCACCCAGCAGGACGTCATCACCTACCTCGCGCACAGCCGGGTCACCGAGCAGCGCGCCGCCGAGCAGATGCAGCTGCTGAAGAAGGTCTTCGGCGACCACCCGGTGGTCGGCCGCGCGGTACGGATGATCTCCAACGACGAGGACAACCACCTCGCCTTCTGCCACGAGGAGCTGCTGCGCCTCGCCGCCGAGGGCCACGGCAGGGCGATCCTGACCACCCTTCAGCGGACCGCGCACGCCGAGATCCGCACCTACCGCGACGTCAGCCTCGCCGTCATGGCGCACATGGGGGCGATCCTCCGCTGGCCGCGCGCCAAGTCGGCGGCGCTCGCGGCCGGCATCCACGGCGTCTACCTCTACGAACGCGCCCTCGGCTGGCGGCGGATGACCACCCTGGCGATGCCCGAGCGGCGCAACGCCCTCGGCGGCCCGGCCCCGCAGGAGTCCTTCGCCTGACCCGATCGGGCGAAGGACCGAACCGCCCGACGGCGGGGTGCCGCCTTCCGTGCCGTGCAGCCGGAGCCGCACCTCGCCGTCGACGTGCTCGCCGCCGACGTGGTCGTCGACCTCTCCGACGTGGTCCGCGGGCGGGAGTCCCCGGCCCTCAGGTGGCGTGCCGACATGATGGGCAGGTCCCGGAAGAGCCGCGCGTACGGCGACTGCACCGGGTCCCGGCCGAGCACCGCCTGCTCGCCGGCGGCCGGTTCGACGGTGCCGGTCGGGAACCCCGGCCGCAGCAGTGCGTACGGCGTCAGGCAGCCGCGGCGGACCGGCTGCCGCCCGTTCGGCCGGGCGGCTCCGCAGTCGCACCGGTCGACGGCGCCGTACGGCACCCGCGCCCCCCGTCCTTCGGTCCTGCAACGGAGTCCGCCGCAACGGTGCCGCCCGGGGCGGTCCCCCGACCGGGCGTGGCTCGCAGCCGGGTGGTGCAAGATCGGACAATCCGACCAGGGAGGATGGGGCGGTGAGCTCGCAAATCTTCTCCCCGGGGCTGCAGCAGGCCCTGGACCTGGTCGGCATCTTCGTCTTCGCCCTGTCCGGCGGCCTGCTGGCCGTCCGCAAGAACATGGACATCTTCGGCATCTGCGTCCTCGCCGAGGCGACCGCCCTCGGCGGGGGCGTCATGCGCGACCTGGTCATCGGGGCCACGCCGGTGGCGGCCTTCTCCGACCTCGGCTACTTCTCCACCCCGCTCGCCGCCGGGCTCGTCGTCTTCTTCCTGCACCCGCAGGTCGAACGGATCAACACCGCCGTGCAGACCCTGGACGCCGCCGGACTCGGCCTGTTCTGCGTCGCCGGCACCATCAAGGCCCACGACTACGGCCTCGGCTTCGTCCCGTCCGTCGCCCTGGGCATGCTCACCGCGGCTGGCGGCGGCGTCGTCCGTGACCTGCTCGCCCTCGAACCGCCCGCCCTGCTGCGCTGGGACCGCGAGATCTACGCCGTGCCCGCCCTGGTCGGCTCCACCGTCGTCGCGGCGCTTATCGCCGGCAACCGGCTCACCCCGCTGAACGCCGGTGCGGCCGCGCTCAGCGCCTTCGCCATCCGGATGCTCGCGCTCAGGTACGGCTGGCGCGCACCGCGTGCCTGGCACCGCAACGATTCTCGCACCAGCGAGGAGTAGGCGAACCGCCGTACGCCAGGGAGATCGCCTCCGCCGTGCAGAGCAGCTCCGGCAGCAGCCGGCTCAGCTCGGCGTCCGGTGCGAGGCGGGGCGGGGCGGAGATGGTGCACACCGCGATGGACCGGCCCTCGGCGCCCACGATCGGCGCCGCCAGGCAGTCGACCGAGTCCCGGTATCCGCCCTGTCCCGCCGCCCAGCCCTGCCGGCGCACCGCCGCCAGTTCCGCCCGCAGCCCGTCGGCCCGCAGTCCGCCGGCCGGGGGACCGGCCTTCCCGGGCCCGTCGTCCAGGCCGTCCAGAAGGGCCGTCAGCTGCTCCTCCGGCAGATCGGCCAGCAGCACCTTGCCGGCCGCGCTCGCCGCCGCCGGGACACGGGTGCCGATCCGGCCGGCCGCCTCCGGGGCGCCGCTCGGCTCCGCCGGGTACCGGCCCTCGACCCGGTCCAGGTACAGCACCGAGCCGTCCTCCAGCACCGCCAGCTGCACCGTGTGCCCGTACCGTTCGCACAGCGAGGCCAGGTACGGCGCGGCGACCTGCCGGATGTCGATGCACTCCAGGGCCTGCTGCGCCAGCCCGAACAGCCGCCCGCCCAGCCGGTAGCGGTGGTCCGGCTGGCGGTGCACGAAGCCGTGCTCCTGCAGGGTCCGCAGTAGCCGCAGCGCCGTCGACTTGTGCACGCCGATCCGGGCGGCCGCCTGTTCGAGCGAGGCGGGACCCTCTCCGAGCGAGGCGAGGATCGTCAGGGCCCGGTCCACCGTCTGCGACATCCGTCCACCCCTCAACGCACGGCAGTGAGGCAGGAGGCTAACGGCGCGTTGCACGGGCTGCAATGGCCAAATCGTGACCCCGGCGGACCTCCCGCCCGGCGCACCCGGTGACGGCCCCTACACTGGGAGCCGCCATGCCATACCTCGACCACGCGGCCACCACGCCGATGCTGCCCGAGGCGGTCGCCGCCATGACCGCCCACCTCGGCGTCGTCGGCAACGCCTCCTCGCTGCACGCGGCCGGCCGCCGCGCCCGCCGGGTCGTCGAGGAGTCCCGGGAGTCGCTCGCCGAGTCCCTCGGCGCCCGACCCAGCGAGATCGTCCTCACCGCCGGCGGCACCGAGTCGGACAACCTCGCCGTCAAGGGCCTCTACTGGGCCCGCCGCGACGCCGACCCGGCCCGCCGCCGCATCCTGTGCAGCCCCGTCGAGCACCACGCCGTCCTCGACGCCGTCCACTGGCTCTCCGAGCACGAGGGCGCCCAGGTCGACTACCTGCCCGTCGACGCGTACGGACGGGTCCACCCCGACGCGCTGCGCGAGGCCGTGCTCCGCAATCCCGCCGACGTCGCCCTGATCACCGTCATGTGGGCCAACAACGAGGTCGGCACCCTCCAGCCCGTCGTCGAACTCGCCGCCGTCGCCCGCGAGTTCGACATCCCCATGCACGCGGACGCGGTCCAGGCGCTCGGCCAGGTCCCGGTCTCCTTCGCCGACTCCGGACTCACCGCACTCACCGTCACCGGCCACAAGATCGGCGGCCCGTACGGCATCGGCGCCCTGCTGCTCGCCCGCAACGCCACCCCCGTCCCGCTGCTGCACGGCGGCGGCCAGGAACGCGACGTCCGCTCCGGCACCCTCGACGTGCCCGCCGCCGCGGGCTTCGCCGCCGCGGCCGCACTCGCCGTCGAACGGCGCAGCGACTTCGCCACCACGGTCGGCACCCTCCGCGACGGACTCGTCGCCGCCGTCACCGCCGCCGTCCCCGACGCCGTCCTCAACGGCGACCCCGACCCGGCCGGACGGCTCCCCGCCAACGCCCACTTCTCCTTCCCCGGCTGCGAGGGCGACGCCCTGCTCATGCTGCTCGACGCCCAGGGCGTCGAGTGCTCGACCGGCTCCGCCTGCTCGGCGGGCGTGCCGCAGCCCAGCCACGTGCTGCTCGCCATGGGGGCGGACCCGCTGCTCGCCCGCGCCAGCCTCCGCTTCTCCCTCGGCCACACCTCCGCCCCCGGGGACGTCGAGGCCCTCACCGCCGCCATCACCCCGGCCGTCGAACGCGCCCGCAACGCGGGCCTCGCCACCGCCCGCCGCTGACGCGCTCCGCCGGGAAGCAACGCAGGGGCAGCACGTCGGGAGGTGCCCCCACGCGCCCCTGATGTGCCGACCGGATTTCGGTCGGGTGGAGCACGTAGGCTTGGGGGCATCATGAGTGACTTCGCCGGTGCCCCGACCACCCCCCGCCTCCGTGTGCTCGCCGCGATGTCCGGCGGTGTGGACTCCGCCGTCGCCGCGGCCCGTGCGGCCGAGGCCGGCCACGACGTGACCGGCGTGCATCTGGCGCTGTCGTCGAACCCGCAGTCGTTCCGGACGGGCGCCCGCGGCTGCTGCACCATCGAGGACTCCCGCGACGCCCGCCGGGCCGCCGACGTGATCGGCATCCCGTTCTACGTCTGGGACCTCGCCGAGCGCTTCCGCGAGGACGTCATCGACGACTTCGTCGCCGAGTACGCCGCGGGCCGCACCCCCAACCCCTGCCTGCGCTGCAACGAGAAGATCAAGTTCGCGGCGCTGCTCGACAAGGCGATCGCCCTCGGCTTCGACGCGGTGTGCACCGGCCACTACGCCCGGATCGTCGACCTCCCCGGTGGTGGCCGCGAGCTGCACCGCGCGGTGGACGGCGCGAAGGACCAGTCGTACGTCCTCGGCGTGCTGGACGCCGACCAGCTGGCGCACTCGCTGTTCCCGCTCGGCGACACCACCAAGGACGAGATCCGGCTGGAGGCCGAGCGCCGCGGTCTGGCCGTGGCGAAGAAGCCGGACAGCCACGACATCTGCTTCATCGCCGACGGTGACACCCAGGGCTTCCTGGCCCGGCACCTCGGCACCGCCACCGGCGACATCGTGGACGCCGACGGCACCAAGCTGGGCGAGCACGAGGGCGCGTACGGCTTCACCATCGGCCAGCGCAAGGGCCTGCGGATCGGGCGTCCGGCCGCGGACGGCAAGCCCCGCTACGTGCTGGACATCTCGCCGGTGACCAACACCGTCACCGTCGGCCCGGCCGAGGGGCTGGATGTGCTGGGGCTGACCGCGGTCAAGCCGCGCTGGTGCGGCGAGCCCGCCGCGGGGGAGGGCCGGTACACGGCGCAGCTGCGCGCGCACGGCGAGGAGGTGCCCGTCACCGCCGAGCTGGACGGCGAGGTGCTGCGCGTCCGGCTGGACACCCCGGCCCGGGGCATCGCCCCCGGCCAGGCGGTGGTGCTGTACGACGGCACCCGGGTGGTGGGCTCGGCGACGATCGCCACCACCGAGCGCCGCACCGTCGCCGTCTGAGCACCGTCGCCGTCCGAGCACCGTCGCCGTCCGGGCGGCGTCGCCGTACGGCGCCGACCGGCCGCGCCGCCGACCGCGCACCGAAATCGTTCGTCGGGCGGGATGCCGCCCGTGGTAGATCTGGGGTCCTGTGAACATCACCGTCTTCTGCTCCGCGTACTCGCTCGACGAGCGCTACACCGCACCGGCCGCCGAGTTCGCCCGGCTGCTCGGCGAGCGCGGCCACACCCTGGTCTGGGGCGGTTCGCACGCCGGCCTGATGGGCCTGCTGGCCGACGGCGTGAAGGAGGCCGGCGGCCGGCTCGTCGGCATCTCCGTGGAGCTGCTCGCGCACAAGGCCTACGAGGGCGCCGACGAGCTGGTCACCGCGCCCGACCTGGCCGACCGCAAGGCCCGGCTGTTGGAGCGCGCGGACGCCGTGGTCGTCCTGGTCGGCGGCCTCGGCACCCTGGACGAGGTCACCGAGGTGCTGGAGCTCAAGAAGCACGCCCTGCACGACAAGCCGGTGGTGTTCCTGGACACCGAGGGCTTCTACGCGGGCCTGCGCATGCAGCTGGAGCGGATGGAGACCGAGGGCTTCCTGCCGCGTCCGCTGGCCGAGCTCGTCGTGTTCGCCACCACCCCGGCCGAGGCCTTCGCGGCCCTCGACCGCCTCTGACGACAGGACCACCCCATGGGAACCCACCTGATCACCGGCGCCGGCTCCGGCATCGGCGCGGTCGTCGCCGAGAGACTGCTCGCCCGCGGCGAGGACGTCCTGCTGCTGGCCCGGGACGCCCGGCGCGCCGCCGAGCTGCGCGAGCGCTTCACCGGTGCCGCCACCCTGGTCGGCGACCTCGGCGACCCGGCGAAGCTGTCCTGGGCGTTCGGCCACCAGAGCCTGCCGGTCGAGCTGGACTCGCTGCTGCACATCGCCGGCGTGGTCGAACTCGGCCGGGTCGGCGACCTCCCGGTGAAGGCCTGGCAGGAGCAGCTGAACGTCAACGCGGTCGCACCCGCGGAGATCACCCGGCTGCTGCTGCCCTCGCTGCGGCTGGCCCGCGGCCACGTGGTCTTCGTCAACTCCGGTGCTGGGCTGCGCGCCGACGCCGACTGGTCCGCCTACGCGGCCAGCAAGTTCGCCGTCCGGGCGCTCGCCGATGCGCTGCGTGCCGAGGAGCACGGCAACGGCGTCCGGGTCACCACCGTGTACCCGGGCCGCACGGCCACCCCGATGCAGGAGAAGGTCCACCGCCAGGAAGGCCGCGCGTACGACCCGGCGCAGTGGATCGCCCCCGAGTCCGTGGCCACCGCGATCCTCACCGCGCTCGACCTCCCGCGCGACGCCGAACTCACCGAGATCACCGTCCGCCCCGGCAACTGACGAACAGCCTGACGGGCCCCCGGCAGGGCGATCCATGCCGGGGCCCGTCCGTCTGCGAAATTCCTCCTGGCATGCGGGTCGCCGCTGTGGCATGATCCGTTCGCTCTCCATCCACATGTGTGTGCGAATGTCGAGAGCTCCGCTGACAGCGGCTCACTTCTTCTTGCCCAGGGGGGCAACCATCTACAGGAATCGAATGGCGGCTGCCGTCGGGGCCGCCGTGCTCGGCGCGGTCGGCCTGCCCGCCGTCGCGTCCGGCGGTGCGGCGGCCGAGGGCGCCACGCTCTACGTGAACAACGCTCCGGGTTCGTACTGTTCGGACTCCGGGAACGGTACGCAGGCCGTCCCGTTCTGTCAGGTCTCGGCCGCGGCCGCCGTCGTGGAGCCCGGCCAGACGGTCGAGATCGCGCGCGGCGACTACAACGGCAACGTCGTCCTCACCCGCTCGGGCACGGCCGAGGCGCCGATCACCTTCCACAGCGCAGCGGGCGCCGCCAGGCTCAAGGCGCCGGGCAGCCCCGGTCACGGGCTGGTCGTGCAGGGTGCCCGGCACCTCAGGATCGAGGGCCTGTCGGTCGAGGCGAACCAGCAGCAGGCCGTGCTGGTGGACGGTGCCTCCGACGTCACCTTCATGGGCGTCCCGACCTGGATGGGCGGTGTGAGGATCACCAACGGCTCCAGCAACGTGGTCTACGGCCGCAGCAGTTTCGCCTTCAAATCGGGGCCCACCGTCCTGGTGGACGGCGGTTCCACCGGTACGGTCGTGACCACCAACAGGATCTTCGCGAGCAACCTGGAAGACATGACCGGCGTGCTGGTGAACGACGCGCCGAACACGGTCGTGGTGGCGAACACCGTCATCGCGCGTTGTTCGCCGGGCATCGTGCTGAACGGTGCCTCCGGTGGTGCGACCGTCGAGAACAACGTGGTCGACACGTCGACCTCGTACCAGGCGTGCGCGTCGCATGCACGCGACACCGGAATCACCGTCGCGCAGACGGCCACCGCCGGCACCAAGGTCGACTACAACGTGGTCTCTCCGCTCAGCGGCGGTGCCGCCTACAACTGGGCCGGCACGGCCTACACGGACCGGCAGGCGTTCACCGATGCGAGCAGTCAGGGTATCCACGACTTCGTGGCCGACCCGAGCTCCTCGTGGCGGTCGGACCCGAAGGGCGCGCCGTCCCCGATCATCGACTCGGCGGACGAGAACGCGCCCGGCATGCTGACCACCGACGGCCCGGGCCGCCCGATCCTCGACGACCCGGTGATCTCGAACACCGGCACCGGCAGCAGCTACCGGGACCGGGGTTGGATGGAGTTCGCGGACTTCGGCAGCGTCTTCACCCCCGCCGGTCCGACCCGGCTGCTGGACACCCGGGAGAAGGTGGGCGTGCCGACCACCACCGCGGTGGCCCCCGGTGCCACGGTCGACCTCCAGGTGGCGGGTGTCGCCGGGATCCCGGCGAGTGGGGTGACGGCGGTGACGATGAACGTGACCGTCACCGACACCGCCAAGCCGGGCTTCCTGACCGTGTACCCGCACGGCGACGAGATGCCGAACGCCTCGAACATCAACTGGGTGGCGGGTCAGACGATCCCGAACCTGGTGACCGTCCCGGTCAAGGACGGCAAGGTGTCCTTCCGCAACTCCTCCGGCGGCACCGCGCACATCGTGGCCGACCTCGCCGGCTACTACGGCACCAAGGGCAGCGTCTTCACCGCCGCCGGCCCGACCCGGCTGCTGGACACCCGGTCGAAGATCGGCGTGCCGACCACCACCGCGGTCGCCGCCGGCGGCGACGTGGCACTCCAGGTGGCCGGCGTGGCCGGGGTGCCGGCGAGCGGGGTGACCGCGGTGACCATGAACGTGACCGTCACCGACACCGCCAAGCCGGGCTTCCTGACGGTCTACCCGCACGGTGATGCCGTTCCCAACGCCTCGAACCTGAACTGGACGGCGGGCCGGACGATCCCGAACCTGGTGACCGTCCCGGTCAAGGACGGCAAGGTCTCCTTCCACAACTCCTCCGGCGGCACCGTGCACATCGTGGCCGACCTCGCCGGCTACTACGGAGCCAAGGGCCT
The DNA here is from genome assembly GCF_040683455.1 of Kitasatospora sp. NPDC093679. Lineage (NCBI taxonomy): Bacteria > Bacillati > Actinomycetota > Actinomycetes > Kitasatosporales > Streptomycetaceae > Kitasatospora > Kitasatospora sp. NPDC093679. Next base: position 38,384 of record NZ_JBFBDW010000020.1, on the reverse strand, counting down.
CGACACCTACCGGCCGCTCGGCCCGTGGCGGGCGATGGACACCCGCCAGAACTGGGGCGGCGGCGAAGGACCGGCCCGCCCCGCGGGCGCCGTCGCGGCCAAGGGCACCCTCGACCTGGCGGTCAACGTCCCCAACGCGACGGCCGTGACCCTGAACGTCACGGTGACCGAGCCCGGCGGCCCCGGCTTCCTGACGGTCTACCCGAACGGCGCCGCCCGGCCGAACGCCTCCAACCTCAACTGGGTGGCGGGCCAGACCATCGCCAACCAGGTCGTGGTCCCGGTGAAGAACGGCAAGGTGTCGTTCTACAACGCCAGCGGCTACCCCGTGCACGTCGTGGTGGACGTCTTCGGCTACCAGGCTCCCTGACCCGCCTGGCCGACCAACCTGCCCCACCCACCTGACCGACCCGGCGGCCCCGGCACCGAGCACCCGCTCGGCGCCGGGGCCGCCGTCGTGGGCGGGACCGCGCGGGCGCACTAGGCTCGTGCGGCGTGAGCACCGAATTCCCTGAGCTGTACGGCGCCGCCACCGGCGTCGGGTCGATGCCCGGTACGGACGCCCGGGAGGCGGCCCGGACGGCGGTCGGCGCGCTGGAGCACCTTCCCCACCTGCCGGAGCTGCCGGCCCGCGGCCCCGGCGCCGACATGATCGGCCGCGGGGCCGGTCTGCTGGTCGAACTGTTCGCCCAGGTGGAGCCGAGCGGCTGGCGGTTCGCCGACCGGCCCGGCCGCGACACCCGGCGCGCCCACTCCTGGCTCGGCGAGGACCTCGACGCCCTGGAGGAGTTCACCCAGGGCCACGAGGGCCCGCTCAAACTGCAGGCCGTAGGCCCGTGGACGCTCGCCGCCTCGGTGGAGCTCAAGCACGGCGAGAAGGCCCTCGCCGACCCCGGCGCCTGCCGGGACGTCGCCGAGTCGCTCACCGAGGGCCTGCGCCGCCACCTCGCCGACGTCCGCCGCCGGGTGCCGGGCGCGCAGCCCGTCCTGCAGCTGGACGAGCCCTCGCTGCCCGCCGTGCTGGCCGGCGCCGTGAAGACCGCCAGCGGCTTCCAGCGGTTGCGTGCCGTCGACCGGCAGGTCGCCGAGGAGGCGCTGCGCTCGGTGATCCGCGCCCTGGACGTCCCCGTGGTGGTGCACAGCTGCGCCCCCGGCGTGCCGATCCCGCTGCTGCGCCGGGCCGGGGTGGCCGGAGTGTCGCTGGACTTCTCGTTGCTGACGGAGCGTGAGGACGACGACCTCGGCGAGGCCGTCGAGGCGGGCACGGTGATCCTCGCCGGTGTCGTGCCCTCCACCGACACGGCTGTGTCGGACCCGGCCGGTAGTGTCCAGGGTGTCAGGACGCTGTGGAAGAGGCTCGGGTTCGGCCCCGAGCTGCTGGCCCGCCGCGTGGTGGTGACACCGACCTGCGGGCTGGCGGGGGCGTCCCCCGCGTACGCGCGCCGGGCGCTGACGTACAGCGCCAGGGCCGCGCAGAGCCTGGCGGACAACCCGGAGTGAGACGGTAGGAGGCGCACGGTGGCGGCGGTCGAGGGCTGGGAGGACGTTCCCGCGGAGGTCCGCAGGCGGCACGTCGAGCTGGCGGCCGAGGTGGAGGACCACCGCGTCCGCTACTACGAGCAGGACGCGCCGGTCGTCAGCGACGCCGAGTTCGACCTGTTGATGCGGGAGTTGCAGGCGATCGAGGCCGAGCACCCGGTGCTCTGCACGCCCGAGTCGCCCACCCAGAAGGTGGGCGGCGCCGTCGCCGAGGGCTTCGCCTCGGTGGAGCACCGGGAGCGCCTGCTCAGCCTCGACAACGCGATGGACGACGAGGAGCTCGCCGCCTGGGCCGAGCGCGTCGCCCGCGAGCTCGACGGCCTCGACTACCACTACCTGTGCGAGCTCAAGGTGGACGGCCTCGCCGTCAACCTCACCTACGAGCGCGGCGAGCTGGTGCTGGCCGCGACCCGCGGCGACGGCCGGGTCGGCGAGGACATCACCGCCAACGTGCGCACCATCAAGGAGATCCCGCACCGGCTGCAGGGCGACAACGTCCCCGAGCTGGTCGAGATCCGCGGCGAGGTGTACTTCCCGACGGAGGCCTTCGAGGCGCTGAACGCCTCCTTCGCCGCCGAGAACGAGCGCCGCCGTCTGGAGAACGAGGAACGGGCCAAGGAGGGCAGACGGCCGCGGGCGATGGTCCGGCTGTTCATGAACCCGCGCAACGCCGCGGCCGGCTCGCTGCGCATGAAGGACCCGCTGGTCACCGCCTCCCGCCCGCTGCACATGGTGGTGCACGGCATCGGCACCCGGGTCGGCTTCGACATCGACTGCCAGTCGCACGCCTACGACCTGCTGCGCGAGTGGGGCCTGCCGACCGCCCGCCACAACCAGGTGGTCGGCACCCTCGACGAGGTGCGGGCCTTCATCAAGCAGTACGGCGAGCAGCGGCACTCCGTCGAGCATGAGATCGACGGCGTGGTGGTCAAGGTCGACGAGATCCCGCTGCAGGGCCGGCTCGGCGCGACCTCCAAGTCCCCGCGCTGGGCGATCGCCTGGAAGTACCCGCCGGAGGAGGTCACCGCCAAGCTCACCAGCATCAAGATCGGCATCGGCCGCACCGGCCGGGCCACCCCGTACGCGGTCATGGCCGAGCCGGTGAAGGTGGCCGGCTCGATGGTCCAGTACGCGACCCTGCACAACCAGCAGGTCGTCAAGGCCAAGGGCGTCCTGCTGGGCGACACCGTGGTGCTGCGCAAGGCCGGCGACGTGATCCCGGAGATCCTCGGCCCGGTCGAGGACCTGCGGGACGGCACCGAGCGGGAGTTCGTGATGCCGACGCACTGCCACGAGTGCGGCACCGAGCTGCGCCCGATGTCCGAGGGCGACATCGACCTGCGCTGCCCCAACGCCCGGTACTGCCCGGCCCAGGTGCGCGAGCGCCTGGCGTACCTCGGCGGCCGCGAGTCGCTGGACGTCGAGGGCCTCGGCTACGTCGCCGCCACCGCGCTGACCCAGCCGCTGGAGCCCGCGGAGCCGCCTGTCAAGAACGAGGGGGACATCTTCGGCCTCACCGAGGAGCAGCTGCTGCCGATCAAGGTGCTGGTGCGCGACCCCAAGACCGGCATGCCCAAGCCGGACGACCGCACCGGCGAGGAGAAGGTGGTGACCTTCTTCGCCACCACCAAGGGCGAGCCGAAGAAGTCGCTGAGCGTGCTGCTCGACAACCTCGCCGCGGCCAAGGATCGCCCGCTGTGGCGGTACCTGAACGGCCTGTCGATCCGGCACGTCGGCCCGGTCGCCGCGCAGGCGCTGGCCCGCGAGTTCCGCGACCTGGACCGGATCTTCGCCGCCACCGAGGAGGAGCTGGCCGCCGCCGAGGGCGTCGGCCCGATCATCGCCCGGGCGGTCAAGGAGTGGTACGCCGAGGAGTGGCACCGGGAGATCGTGGAGAAGTGGCGGGCCGCCGGCGTGCGGTTCACCGAGGCCGGCGCCGAGGACGAGGGCGAGCGGCCGCTGGAGGGCCTGACCGTGGTCGTCACCGGCACCCTGGCCGGCCACACCCGGGACGGCGCCAAGGAGGCGCTGACCTCGCGCGGGGCCAAGGTGACCGGCTCGGTCTCCAAGAAGACGCATTTCGTGGTGGTCGGCGACAACCCCGGCTCCAAGTACGACAAGGCCGTGCAGCTGGGCGTGCCCGTCCTGGACGACGCCGGGTTCGCGGTGCTGCTGGAGCAGGGCGCCGACGCGGCCCGGGCCCACCTGGGCCTGGACACCGGGGAGCAGCCCGCGGAGGGCCCGGTCGAGCAGTCCGCGGAGCGGTCTGCCGAGGGCTGACCGGCCCGATCCTGTTATCGTCCTGACACCGCGTCACGGGGTGTACCGGCCGGAAACCGGGCATTGTGTCACTGTCCGGCATCGGTCTGCCGGTGGCGCGCCCGGGGTTGTCCGAAAGTCCGCCCTGTCGGCGGACTCCGGCTTACCCTTGGCGCAACAGAGTGTCAGCAGGGGTGAATGGCGGCGGCTCCGGCCGCCGCTCGTGGGGCACCCCCGTACCTGACGTCCACCGGCACCGCACGGTGCCTCACCGTAAGGCGGCCTGACGGGGCGGGCCCGACGGAGGACAGGGCATATGGATCGTACGACCGGCGGCGCGCCCACACGCCCGCCGCAGGGGATGGCAGGGGCGGTCCTGCTGCTCGGCGTGCTGTTGGCCGGGGCCGCGCCGCTCATCCCGCTGGCCGTGCTGGTCTACCGGTACGAACCGGAGCTGCTGCCGCTGTTCGCCGTCCCGCTGGCGGTGCTGGTCGCCGCCTGGCGGATCGCCCGCGACCGGGCCCGGGACCAGCTCACCGACCCGCTGACCGACCTGCCGAACCGTCAGGCCCTGCTCCTCGCCGCCCAGGACGCCATCGCCCGGCACGACGACGAGGAGGACTACAGCGTCGGCATCGTGCTGCTCGACCTGGACAGGTTCCGGTCGCTCAACGACGCCCTCGGCCACACCGCCGGCGACCGGCTGCTGGTGCACATCGCCCGCAGGCTGCACCGGGCGCTGCGGACCGGCCATTCCCGGCCGTCCGCCGACCCGGCCCGCACCACCCCCGACGAGGTGGCCGCGGCCCTGCCCTCCCCGCTGCACCGCGGCGGCCGGCCGGTGGTCGCCCGGATGGGCGGCGACGAGTTCGCCGTCCTGCTGCCGGGCGTCGGCCGCCCGGAGACCCTGGAGCGGATCGCCAAGGCGCTGATCGCCGAACTGGCCGCCCCGATCCGGCTGGACGGCCTGCTGCTCGTCCTGGAGGCCAGCGCAGGCGTCTGCGTCTACCCGGCGCACGCCCGGGACGCCGAATCGCTTCTGCGGCGGGCCGACGTCGCCATGGGCCACGCCCAGCGCGGCCGCAGCGGCGTCGAGGTCTACCACGAGGCCCAGGACACCGACACCCCGTACCGGATCGGCCTGCTCGGCGACCTGCGGCGCGCCCTGGAGACCGGCGAGGTGCAGCTGCACTACCAGCCGAAGGTCGCCTTCGACGGCCGGGTGGTCGGCCTGGAGGCGCTGCTGCGCTGGGAGCGGCCCGGCCAGGGCCGCGTCCCCCCGGACGAGTTCATCGGCCTCGCCGAGTCCAGCGGCCTGATGCCGCGGCTCACCGACTACGTGCTGGAGGCGGCGGTCGGCCAGCTCGCCGCCTGGCGCGACCAGGGGCTGCAGGTGCCCGTCGCGGTCAACGTCTCACCGCGGGACGTCCTCAACCCCGGTTTCGCCACCCGGGTCGCCGGCCACCTCACCCGGCACCGGGTGCCCGCCCACGCCCTCCAGCTGGAGATCACCGAGCGCCTGCTGCTCGACGACTCCCGGCGCGCCGCCGACACCCTGGCCGAGCTGCGCCGCTACGGCGTCGGCATGTCCCTGGACGACTTCGGCACCGGCCACTCCTCGATGGCCCGGCTGCGCAGCCTGCCGGTCGGCGAGCTGAAGATCGACCGCTCCTTCGTCTCCCGGATGGTCGCCGACGACCACGACGCCGCGGTGGTGCGCTGCTCGGTCGAGCTCGCCCACTCGCTCGGGCTGACCGTGGTCGCCGAGGGCGTCGAGGACGACGAGACCTGGGAGCGGCTGCACGGCATGGGCGTCGACGCCGTGCAGGGCTGGCTGGTCTCCGCCGCGCTGCCCGCCGACCAGGCGACCGCCTGGCTGATGGTCCGGCAGACCGGTACCGCCCGGGTCGAGCGGCTCGCCCCGCAACAGCCGCTGGCCCCGCCCGTCCCGCAGCCGCGCTCGCTGCCGACCGTCCAGGCGCAGGCGGAGCTGCCGGCGCCGAGCGCCCCGCTGCCCGCCCCGACGACCCAGCAGTAGCGGCCGCCCGCGCGCCGCGGGCGGCCCGGGGGTGTGCGCAGGACGTCCGGGGGCAGACGCGTGCCCGGCCCGGAACGGCCGCCGGGCGCAGCGGCGCCGTGCCGCGGTCCCTTCGCACGCAGCCCTTGTTGCGGATGCGGTGGTTCCGGTTGAGTGTGACCCTCTGAGCACACACCGGACCGTCGAAGGAGACAGCCGTGAGCGAGCAGCGGACGGCGCGGACGCCCGCCGTCCTGGCCGGCCTCGTCCTGCTGGCCAGTGCCGCCGGTTGCGCCGGTACCGGTGCGGGCGGGGGGCCGGGCGCGGCCCCGGGCAGCTCGGGCAGCGGCACCGCGGCGCGCTCCTCGGCTGCGGCCTCGCCCGCCTCCGCCCAGCCGGAGAACGGCGTCGCCGCCCTCGCGGGGGCCGAGATCGTGCAGCGCTCGGTGGCCGCGCTCAAGGAGGCCGGCTCGGTCCGGATCACCGGCCGCGGCAGCAGCCAGGGGCAGACCGTCACCTTCGACCTGTCCGCCGACACCGCCGGCAACTGCGCGGGCACCATGGGCCTCAGCGGTCAGGGCACCTTCCGCCTGGTCAAGCTCGGCACCCAGCTGTGGGTCAAGCCCGACGAGGTGTTCTGGCGCACCCACGGCGGCGCCGCCACCGAGGACCTGGTCGGCGACAAGTACCTGAAGACCACCACCGACAACACCGACTTCTCCGAGATCGGCACCGTCTGCGACCTCGACGCCCTCGGCAGCGCCCTGGTCGAGCAGACCCCCGGGGGACTCGCCGTGGGAAAGCCCGTCACCGTCGACGGCACCCCGGCCGTCCCCGTCACCGGCACCGCCGACGGGGCGACCAGCACCCTCACGGTGGCCACCCGCGGCCGCCCGTACCCGCTGCGGATGGAGCGCACCGGCGGCGAGGAGACCGGCCGGGTCGAGCTCAAGGAGTTCGGCACGCCGGTGCCGACCGAGACCCCCGCCCCCTCCGACACCGTCGACCTCGACCGGCTGAACGGCGACGGCGACGCACCCACCGACCCCTCCACGATGTCGCTCTGAGCACTCGCCCGCTCGCCTCCGGGCCCTCCTGACCCGGCGCCGACACCCTCCCCCAGCCTGACGGCCGGGAGGTGCCCCCCACGTTCCGTCGCTCCTCCGTCGCTCCTTTCTTCGTCGCTCTCGCCACCGGCGGGCCCTTCGGCTCGGGGCGGGAGACTCGCCCGCTCGCCGCCGGGCCCTCCTGACCCGGCGCCGACGTCGCCCCCTCCCCCGTCGCTCCCGCCACCGGCGGGCGGTCGGGGACGCCTCCCGGTGGTGCGCCCGGACCCGTGCGGCGCCGGGGGAGGCGGCGCGCGCCATAGGATGTGTCCTTAGACCAAGAGGACGGGCAAGCACCCGGTCTCACCCGAACCCGAACCTGAGGATCGCTGCATGCCTGGCATCACGCGCGAGGAGGTCGCCCACCTCGCTCGGCTGTCGCGTCTCGAATTGCAGGCCGAAGAGCTGGACCACTTCGCCGAGCAGCTCGACGTGATCATCGGCGCGGTCGCCCGCGTTTCCGAGGTCGCCGGACAGGACGTCCCGCCGACCTCCCACCCGCTGCCGCTGACGAACGTCATGCGCGCGGACGAGGTGCGGCCGTCGCTCACCCCGGAGCAGGCGCTGTCCGGCGCCCCGGCCGGCGAGGAGCAGCGTTTCCGTGTGCCCCAGATCCTCGGGGAGGACTGACCGATGACCGAGCTGATCAAGTACACGGCCGCGCAGACCGCCGCCGCCGTCTCCGCCGGCGAGGTCTCGGCCGTCGAGGTCGCGCAGGCCCACCTGGACCGGATCGAGGCCGTCGACAAGAAGGTCAACGCCTTCCTGCACGTCGACACCGAGGGCGCGCTGAAGGCCGCCCGCGCGGTGGACGACCGGCGCGCCCGCGGCGAGGAGCTCGGCCCGCTGGCCGGCGTCCCGCTCGCGCTCAAGGACGTCTTCACCACCAAGGGCGTCCCGACCACCTGCGGCTCGAAGATCCTCGAAGGCTGGATCCCGCCGTACGACGCCACGCTGACGACCCGTCTGAAGGACGCCGGCGTGGTCATCCTCGGCAAGACCAACATGGACGAGTTCGCGATGGGCTCCTCCACCGAGAACTCGGCCTACGGCCCGACCGGCAACCCGTGGGACCTCTCCCGGATCCCCGGCGGCTCCGGCGGCGGCTCCGCGGCCGCGCTGGCCGCCTACGAGGCGCCGCTGGCCATCGGCACCGACACCGGCGGTTCGATCCGCCAGCCCGGCGCCGTCACCGGCACCGTCGGCGTCAAGCCGACCTACGGCTCGGTGTCCCGCTTCGGCCTGGTCGCCTTCTCCTCCTCGCTCGACCAGGGCGGCCCGTGCGCCCGCACCGTGCTGGACGCGGCGCTGCTGCACGAGGCCATCGCCGGCCACGACCCGCTGGACTCCACCTCCATCGACGCGCCCGTCCCGGCCGTGGTCGAGGCGGCGCGGATGCGCGACGTCCGCGGCATGCGGATCGGCGTCGTCAAGGAGTTCGCCGGCGAGGGCTACCAGGCCGGCGTGATGCAGCGCTTCGAGGAGTCGGTCGAGCTGCTCCGCGAGCTCGGTGCCGAGGTCGTCGAGGTGTCCTGCCCGTCGTTCACCCTGGCGCTGCCCGCGTACTACCTGATCGCGCCGAGCGAGGCCTCCTCCAACCTGGCCCGCTTCGACGCCATGCGCTACGGCCTGCGGGTCGGCGACGACGGCAGCCGCAGCGCCGAGGAGGTCACCGCCCTCACCCGCGAGGCCGGCTTCGGCCCCGAGGTCAAGCGCCGCATCATGCTCGGCACCTACGCCCTCTCCTCGGGCTACTACGACGCCTACTACGGCTCGGCGCAGAAGGTCCGCACGCTGATCTCGCGGGACTTCGACGCCGCCTTCGCCGGGGTCGACGTGCTGGTCTCCCCGACCACCCCGACCACCGCCTTCCCGATCGGCGAGCGCGCCGACGACCCGATGGCGATGTACCTGGCGGACCTGTGCACCATCCCGTCGAACCTGGCGGGCAACGCGGCCATGTCGCTGCCCTGCGGCCTGGCCCCGGAGGACAATCTCCCGGTCGGCCTGCAGATCATCGCCCCCGCGATGGCGGACGACCGCCTGTACCGCGTGGGCGGCGCCGTCGAGGCCGCACTCAACGAGAAGTGGGGACACCCCCTGCTGGAGGAGGCACCGGCACTGTGAGCAGGATCGAGAAGGCCAAGGGCTTCAAGCACAGCAAGCCCGGCCTGTGGCTGTCCATCGGCACCAGCGCGTTCGGGGCGGTCACCATCGCCAAGGACGTCAAGAAGGCCCGGACCGAGAACGACACGCTCAAGCTGATCAACGCCCTGGTCGGCGCCGCCGCCCTGATTACCGGCACCGCGCTCCTCGTCCGCGAGCTCCGCCAGCTCGGCGACGACGACGTGCTGCTCGGCTGACGGACCTCGAAGAAGAAGTGAAGGAAACGCTGTGAGCGTCATCAGTCTGGTCTCGTACGAGGACGCGCTGGCCTCGTACGACCCGGTGATGGGCCTTGAGGTCCACGTCGAGCTGGGTACCAGGACCAAGATGTTCTGCGGGTGCTCGACCGAGCTCGGTGCCGAGCCGAACACCCAGACCTGCCCCACCTGCCTCGGTCTGCCCGGCTCGCTGCCGGTCGTCAACCGGATCGGCGTGGAGTCGGCGATCCGCATCGGCCTCGCCCTCAACTGCGAGATCGCCGAGTGGTGCCGGTTCGCCCGGAAGAACTACTTCTACCCGGACATGCCGAAGAACTTCCAGACCTCCCAGTACGACGAGCCGATCGCCTTCAACGGCTACCTCGACGTGCAGCTGGAGGACGGCGAGGTCTTCCGCGTGGAGATCGAGCGCGCCCACATGGAGGAGGACACCGGCAAGTCGACCCACGTCGGCGGTGCCACCGGCCGCATCCACGGCGCCGAGTACTCGCTGCTCGACTACAACCGGGCCGGCATCCCGCTGATCGAGATCGTCACCAAGCCGATCGTCGGCGCCGGCGAGCGCGCCCCCGAGGTCGCCAAGGCGTACGTCACCGAGCTGCGCGAGCTCATCCGCACCCTCGGCGTCTCCGAGGCCCGGATGGACAAGGGCCAGATGCGCTGCGACGTCAACCTGTCGCTGCGTCCGATCGGCCGGGAGAAGTTCGGCACCCGCAGCGAGACCAAGAACGTCAACTCGCTGCGCAGCGTCGAGCGGGCCGCCCGGTTCGAGATCCAGCGGCACGCCACCGTCCTGCAGGACGGCGGCACCATCGTCCAGGAGACCCGCCACTTCCACGAGGAGAACGGCAGCACCACCTCGGGCCGGATCAAGGAGGAGGCGGAGGACTACCGCTACTTCCCCGAGCCCGACCTGGTGCCGATCGCGCCCTCCCGGGAGTGGGTCGAGGAGCTGCGGGCCGCGCTGCCCGAGCTGCCGCGGGTCCGCCGGGCCCGGCTGCAGGCCGAGTGGGGCCTGTCCGACAAGGACATGCAGGCGGTGCTGAACGCCGGCGCCGTCGAGCCGATCCTGGAGACCGTGGCCGCCGGCGCCCCCGCCGACCAGGCCCGCAAGTGGTGGCTGGGCGAGCTCGCCCGGCGCGCCAACGAGACCGGCACCGAGCTCACCGACCAGCCGATCACCCCGGCCCAGGTGGCCCGGGTCTGCGCGCTCGTCGCCGAGGGCAAGCTCAACGACAAGCTGGCCCGCCAGGTCATCGAGGGCGTGCTGGCCGGCGAGGGCGAGCCGGACGAGGTCGTCGCCAAGCGCGGCCTCGCCGTGGTCTCCGACGACTCCGCGCTCGGCGCCGCCGTCGACCAGGCGATCGCCGACAACCCGGACGTCGCCGCGAAGATCCGCGACGGCAAGGTGCAGGCCGTCGGCGCCCTGGTCGGCGCCGTCATGAAGGCCACCCGCGGCCAGGCCGACGCCGCCCGCGTCAAGGACCTCGTCCTGGAGCGCCTCGGCGCCTGAGGACCTGCCCGGCCCGCTCTGAGGTACCCCTAGGTACCCCGGAGCGGCCCCAGGCCCGTGCCCGCCCCGACTAAGGGGCCGGCACGGGCCTGCTCCGTTCCCGGGGCCCGGCGTCTGAGCCCGGCGGCCCCGGAAGATCCGGCAGCCTCCCGATGTGCCCCGCCCCCCTCGGAGAGGAGTCTCGGTACCAGGACGACAGGACCGGGACAGGACGAGGTGAACCGCCGTGATGGAGTACGAGCTCTTCCTGCAGCGCCAGCGGGAACTCGAGCACCGGGCCGGGATCGAGCGGCTGGCACGCGAGGCCGCACGGGCCGGCGGACCGCGGGCCGGCAGAATGCGCCGGTTCGCCCGGAGCCTGCGGCACGCCGCCCCCGTGGCCGCGCCGCTGCGCACCGCCGGACCGGCCGGATGCTGATGTCGGGCGGTCAGGGGGACCGCGCGGGGGAGGACGCCCACGGCGCCCTCCCCGTCGGCCGTCCACTCCCTGGGACCGCATCTCAGTTCGTGTCCGAATCCTGTGCCATGCTCGCCAGCATGGAGCAGATTTCGGTCAGCCCTGTTTTCGTCGGCCGCGGCCGTGAGACCGAGCTCCTCGCCACCGCGCTGGCCCGGGCCGCAGCGGGCGAGCCCCAGGCCGTCCTCGTCGGCGGCGAGGCCGGCATCGGCAAGACCCGCCTGGTGGAGGAGTTCCTGGACGGCGTCGGCGCACCGTCCGCCGTCGCCGCGGTCGGCGGCTGCCTGGAGGTCGGTGCCGAGGGCCTGCCCTACGGCCCGCTGGCCACCGCGCTGCGCCGGCTGCACCGCGAACTCGGCCCCGCCTTCGAACAGGCCGCGGCCGGCATGGAGGGCCACCTCGCCCGGCTGCTGCCGGAGTTCGGCGAGGCGGACGCCGGCTCCAACGACGAGTTCGGCCGCGCCCGGCTCTTCGACCGCACCGCCCGGCTGATCGAGCGGCTCGCCGAGGACCGTACGCTCGTCCTGGTCGTCGAGGACCTGCACTGGTCCGACCGCTCCACCCGCGACCTGCTCGCCTACCTGATCCGCACCCTGCACCGAGCCCGGGTGCTGGTCCTCGCCACCTACCGCAGCGACGACCTGCACCGCCGCCACCCGCTCCGCCCCTACCTGGCCGAGCTGGAGCGGCTGCGCACCGTCCAGCGGCTGGAACTGGAGCGCTTCGGACCGGCCGAGACCGCCGCCCAGCTGGCCGGCATCCTCGGCGTCGCCACGCCCGACCGGGTCCTGGTGGACCGCATCCACCGCCGCGCCGAGGGCAACCCGTTCTTCGTCGAACAGCTCGCCTCCGCCGCCCGCGAGGGCTGCACCGCCGGCATCCCCGACAGCCTCCGCGACATCCTGCTCGTCCGGGTGGAGACCCTGCCCGACCACACCCAGCAGATCCTGCGGATCGCCGCCGAGGGCGGCACCCGGGTCGAGCACGACCTGCTGGCCGCCGTCCTCGACGACCCCGAGGAGGTGCTGATCGAGGCGCTGCGCACCGCCGTCGGCGCCGGCGTGCTGCGCCCCGACACCGACGGCGACGGCTACTGCTTCCGGCACGCCCTCGTCCGCGAGGCCGTCTCCGACGACCTGCTGCCCGGCGAACGGCACCGCACCAACCGCCGCTTCGCCGCCGTCCTGGAGGCCGACCCCGGGCTCGTCCGCGGCGAGGCCTGCGCGGCCAGGCTGGCCAACTACTGGTACCACGCGCACGAGGCGGACCGGGCGCTGCCCACCGCCCTGGATGCCGCCCTGCAGGCCCGCCGCCGCAACGCCTTCGCCGAGCAGCTGCGCATGCTGGAACGCGTCCTGGAGCTGTGGGACGAGGTGCCGGACGGCGTCCGCAGCACCCCCGTCCGCCCCTACGACCGGGCCGAGACCTACCCCTCCTGCGGCTGCACCGGCGAGGCGCACGAGCCCGGCTGCGCCGGGCTGCACCTGGTCGACGTGCTGGCGGAGGCCGTCGTCGCGGCCCGCCGCAGCGGCGACTGGGACCGCGCGATCGCCCTGGTGCGGCGCGCCCTGGACCTGCTCGACGAGGACACCGACCCGGCCCGCGCGGCGTGGTTCCGGGTGCAGCTCGCCAAGACCTGCGGGCACTTGGAGCGCCCCGACGGCGGCGAGATCCAGTACGCCTACCGGCTGGTGTCCGGACTCGGCCCGTCCGCCGTCCAGGCCGAGGTGCTGGCGATGGAGGCCGCCCAGGGCATGCTGGGCCACCCCGACCGTTCCCACATGGCCGTCGCCGAACAGGCCGCCAAGATCGCCCGCGAGGTCGGCGCCGACGCCGTCGAACAGCACGCCCGGATCACCCTGGCCGGCCTCTACGGCGAGTTCGGCGAGCCGGAACGCGCCATCGCCCTGCTCACCGACGCCATCGGCCGGGCCCGCGAACTCGGCGCCGCCGACGTGCTCTGCCGCGGCCTCAACAACCTGTCCTGCCTGATGCAGGGCCTCGGCCGCTCCGCGGAGGCCCTGGACCGCTCCCGCGAGGGCCTCCAGGTCGCCGGTCGCACCGGCCTGCTCGGCACCGCCGGCGGCTGCCTCACCGGCAACCTGGTGGAGGCGCTCACCGCCCTCGGCCGCTGCGCCGAGGCCGCCGCGACCCTCGACGCCTGGGAGTACGGGCCGCCGCTCGACCCGTACCACGAGTTCCTCGACCGGCTCCGCGGCGAGCTCAGCTTCCTGGCGGGCGACCTGGACTCCGCCGCGGAGCTCAACCGGCGGGCCCGTGCGGCGGACCTCGCCCGCCAGCCGCAGAACGTCCTGCCCTCCGCGATGCTCGCGGTGCGGATCCACGCCCGGCAGGGCAGGCCGCTCGCCGCCCGGTCGGAACTGCTCGCCGCGCTCGACATCGAGCTCACCGCCGGCCACGAGGCGCTGATGCTGCCGCTGCTCGTGCACGGCGCCGGCGCGGAGGCCGATTCGCACGGCCTGCCGGCCGCCGACCTCGGCCGCCCGGTGGTGCTGCGGCGGATCGCCGAGGCCGCCGCCCGGCTCGAACCGCAGGTCCCGCTGCACCGGGCCTGGGTACGCCTGCTGGACGGCGAACTCGCCCGCGCCGAGGGCCGCGACGCCCGCCGGCACTGGGCCGAGGCGATCGGGCTGCTGCGCCCGGTGGGCCTGCCCGGCCCGCTGGCGCTGGCCCTGCTGCGGGCCGCCGAGAGCGCGGCCGCGGCGGGCCGCCGGGACGAGGCGCGCGCCCTGCTGGAGGAGGCCGCCGACACCGCCCGGGCGAGCGGCGACCGGTACCTGGAGTCGGAGGTCGCCCACCTGGCCGGGCGTGCCCGCCTGACCGCCGAGCGGGCCGAGGCCCGTGGCGGCGCGCGGACCGCCGCCGACGACGGACCGGAACTCGGCCTCACCCGGCGCGAGCGGGACGTGCTGCGGCTGCTCACCCTCGGCCGCACCAACCGGCAGATCGCCGAGGAGCTGTACATCTCGCCGAAGACGGCCAGCGTGCACGTCTCCAACATCCTCGCCAAGCTCGGCGTGAGCGGCCGCGGCGAGGCGGCGGCGGTCGCCCACCGGCTGCGGCTCTTCGAGGCGGAGACGGCCGTGTAGGTCCGGGAGGAGAGGCCCGGAGACCGTCGGCGCGGCCTGACGGGGGATCGGCCGAACGGGGGGCGCGAGGGGCGCGTGTGAGCGCGCGCCCCTCGACCGTGCGCCGCCGACACCCACCGGAAGGACTGGACCAGCGCCGCCGCCGGGCGTCCGCTCATTACTCTAAGTTGAATGCACGTGCCGTTGAGTGACGGCAGTGGTGTAGTGTCCCGAGTGGGAACACCGGTACGGCAGAGCGGAACGGGCCCCCCGCGACATGATGTTGACGTGGCGTCAGATCGCGCGGCCGCGCCGCCGCACAGCCGTGGTCCGGGCACGGACGAGCCCCGGGCCGGAGGGGGAGATGTCGAGTGAACTCCACCGATGCGGTGCTGCCCGCCGAGGTCCCGGCCCCCGCACCGGCCTCCGGGGCGGCCGCCGGATCGAGCTCCGCGCCCGCTCCGCGCTCCCGCGCACGCCTCTGCCGCACCGTCCGCGGCCGCCGCTCCGCGAGACCCGGCCGGCCCGGCCGGCCCGCGCGCCGCATCGGGATTCCGGCCGTCCTGCTCGTCCTGCTCGGCGCCGGCTACACCACCGGCGCCGCCCTCGGCTGGGGCTCCCGCGAAGTCTCCCTGGTCATGGGTGACTTCGGCCTCGCCGCGGCCGCCGCCGCGGCCGCCCTCTCCTGTCTGGTGCACGGCTTCCGGGTCGGCGGCCCGGCCCGGTCCGCCTGGCTGCTCTTCGGCCTGGCCTCCGCCGTGGTCGCCTTCGGCAACGGCGCCTGGGGCTGGTACGAGGTCGTGCTGCGCACCCCGCTGCCGCAGGACTCGCCCGCCGACTACGCCTTCCTGCTGTTCGCCCCGCTCGCCATCACCGGCCTGCTGGTGCTCGCCCAGCGCCCCCGCACCCCGGCCGGCTGGTTCTGCCTGCTGCTGGACGGCTGGCTGGTCGCCGGCTCGCTGTTCACCCTCAGCTGGAGCCTCGCGCTCGGCCGCACCGCCCAGGGCCAGTCCGGCGACCCGATGGAGGTCGCGCTCGCCCTCGCCTACCCGGTGATGGACATCCTGCTGGTCAGCCTGGTCGTCGGGCTGCGCTTCCGGCGCCGGGACGGCAACCGGGCGGCCGTCCACACCGCGATGCTCGCGCTCGCCGTCACCGTGGTCTGCGACGCCCTGTTCACCGCCCCCGAACTGCGCAACAGCTACCACTCCGGCGAACTGCTCGACGCCGGCTGGTTCGCCGGCAGCCTGCTGCTCGCCTGGGCCCCGTGGTCCCCGGACGCCCGCCGGTCCTCCCGCGAGCACCCCTCGGCCGGCGGGCTGCCCCGCCGCCGGGTCGCCTCCACCTTCAGCGCGCTCACCCCGTACGCCGCGGCCGCCGTCTGCACCGCCGGCATCCTCTACAACGCCCTCGGCAACGGCCACCCCGTCGACCGGGTGGTGCTGGCCGCCGCCTGCACCGTCGGCCTCGCGCTGATCGTCCGGCAGGGCGTGATGCTGCTCGACAACCTCTCGCTCGCCCAGGAGCTCGCCCACAAGGAGGCGCACTTCCGCTCCCTGGTGCAGGGCTCCAGCGACGTCATCATGATCGCCGCCGCCGACGGCGAGCTGTCCTACGTCAGCCCCGCCGCCCTCGGCGTGTACTCCCGCGACCCGGAGGACCTGGTCGGCGGCAACCTGCTCGACCTGGTCCACCCCGAGGACGTCGAACGGGTGCTCCGCGAGGTCCGCCGCTTCCTCGCCCGCAGCCACCTGCCCGGCCTCGCCGAGAGCACCGAGCCCTCCGCCCGGGTCGAGTGCCGCATCCGCTCCGGCACCGGCGAGTGGCTGCACGTGGAGTCCACCCTCAACCGGCACCGCGACGGACTGATCCTCAACAGCCGCGACGTCACCGAGCGGGTCGCCCTCCAGGCACAGCTGCAGCACAACGCCTTCCACGACCCGCTCACCGACCTGCCCAACCGGGCGCTGTTCGTCCAGCGGCTCGGCGCGGCCCTGGGGGCCGGCGGCCTCGACGGCGGCCCCGGCCCCGCAGGCCCGGGCAGTTCGGGCCCGGGCAGTTCGGGCTCGGGCAGTTTGGGCTCGGGCGACCGGGACGGCGTCGCCGTCCTCTTCCTCGACCTCGACGGCTTCAAGGCCGTCAACGACACCGTCGGCCACCAGGCCGGCGACGAACTGCTCGTCCAGGCCGCCGGCCGGCTGCGCCGCGCGGTGCGCTCCGGCGACACCGTGGCCCGCTTCGGCGGCGACGAGTTCGCCGTGCTGGTCTGCGGCCGGCTCGGCCCGGAGCGCGTCCGCGACCTCGCCGAGCGGGTCCGGGCCGCGCTCTCCGAGCCGTACTGGATCGGCGGAGCGGAGCTCGGCGTCGCCGCCAGCATCGGCATCGCCTTCGCCTCGCCCGGCCGCGGTCCCGACCCCAAGGCCGCCACCGACGAGCTCATGCGCAACGCCGACCTCGCGATGTACCGCGCCAAGTCCCAGGGCAAGGGCCGGGTGGTGCTCTACCGGCCCGGCATGCGGGCCGAGGTCGAGCGCCGCAGCGAGCTGGAGACGAGGCTGCGCACCGCCGTCCGCGAGGGCGGCTTCACCCTGCTCCACCAGCCCGTGGTGGACCTCGCCACCGGCGTGGTCGTCGGCCTCGACGCCCAGCCCCGCTGGCGCTCCGCGCAGGGACTGCTGCTCACCCCCACCGAGTTCCTGCGCACCGCCGAGCCCGGCGACGCGGCCGCCCGGTTCGCCCGCTGGCTGCTCCAGGAGGCGGTCACCGCGGCCGCCGCCCGCCGCCGCGACCGGGCCGGCTCGGTACCCGTCCGGGTCCGGCTCACCGCCGAGCGGATCTGCGCTCCCGGCCTGTACGAGACGGTCGCCGCCGCGCTGCGCGAGAGCGGCCTGCCCCCCGAGCTGCTGGTGGTCGAACTGGCCAGGACGGGCCCGGACCGCACCGCCGACGAGGTGGCCCGCAGGCTCTCCGCGCTGCGCCGCCTCGGGGTGTCCACCGCGGTGGGCGGCTTCGGCGCGGGCGGCGGCTCGCTCGGGGCGCTGGCCCGGCTGCCCCTGGACACCCTCGGACTCGACCGCAGCCTCGTCCAGGAGGTCGCCGACTCCGCCCTCGCCCGGGCGCTGGTCGGGCACGCGCTGCGGCTCGGCCGGGACCTCGGTCTGGTGACCGCCGCCGACGGGGTGGACCACCCGCGGCAGGCCGTGGTGCTGCAGGAGCTCGGCTGCCGCCAGGCGCAGGGCCCGGTCTTCGCACCGCCGCTGGACGAGCCGCGGCTGCGCCGGGCGCTGGCCCGCCGCTCGTACCCGGTGCCCCGGCCGTCCGGGTCGGCGTCCGGGCGCCGTCCGCACCTCGCCGCGGACACCCGGGCGGGTGGCCGGGCCGAGGCCGCGCCGGGTCGGCCGGGGCACCACCACACCCCCTCCGACCTGCCGGAACGCCATGCCGTGGGGGGTCCGTCCGGGGGTCCGCATGGTGAGACCTCCGTCCCACCAGCTTGACACCCCCCGCCGAGGGGGAGGAAGGTCGGTGCCATGCGCACCCGAATTCTCGTACTTGGCGGGCGCGTCGGCTGAGTGGGCCCGTGTGCTCCACATCAGAGAGACCGACGCGCCACCCCTCGCATGCCCTGGGCACGAGGGGTTTTTTGTTGCACGCGAACCGTTCCATCCCTGCAAGACCACTGGCCCCAAGCGTCGCAAATCGGGACGATTGGGGCAGAGCCGGCTTACCGGTCCGACGCACGGCAGGACCCTCAACTGCCCGGGCCGGCAGAACCCGAGAAGAGACAGGCAGATGACTGAGCACGCCGCATCCCCCCGCCGCGGGGACACCCCGGCAGCCCACGCTCCGGGTCAGCAGACCACCGTCGAAACGATGACCGGAGCGCAGTCGCTCATCCGCTCCCTCGAGGCCGTAGGGGCCGACACGGTCTTCGGCATCCCCGGTGGCGCGATCCTCCCCGCGTACGACCCGCTGATGGACTCCACCAAGGTGCGCCACATCCTGGTCCGCCACGAGCAGGGTGCCGGCCACGCCGCCACCGGCTACGCGCAGGCCACCGGCCGCGTCGGCGTCTGCATGGCCACCTCCGGCCCGGGCGCCACCAACCTGGTCACCCCGCTCGCCGACGCCTACATGGACTCCGTTCCGGTCGTCGCGATCACCGGTCAGGTCGCCTCCAAGGCGATCGGCACGGACGCCTTCCAGGAGGCGGACATCTGCGGCATCACCATGCCGATCACCAAGCACAACTTCCTGGTGACCGACCCGGCCGAGATCCCCCGGGTGATCGCCGAGGCCTTCCACATCGCCGCGACCGGCCGCCCCGGCCCCGTCCTGGTCGACGTCGCCAAGGACGCCCTGCAGGCCACCACGGTCTTCCGCTGGCCGGTCGAGACCTCGCTGCCCGGCTACCGCCCGGTCACCAAGCCGCACGCCAAGCAGATCCGCGAGGCCGCGAAGATGCTGGTGAACGCCAAGCGCCCGGTGCTCTACGTCGGCGGCGGCGTGCTCAAGGCACAGGCCAGCGCCGAGCTGCGGATCCTCGCCGAGCTGACCGGCGCCCCGGTCGTCACCACCCTGATGGCGATCGGCGTCTTCCCCGACAGCCACCCGCAGCACCTCGGCATGCCCGGCATGCACGGCTCCGTCCCGGCCGTCACCGCCCTGCAGAAGGCCGACCTGCTCTTCACCCTCGGCGCCCGCTTCGACGACCGCGTCACCGGCAGGCTGGACAGCTTCGCCCCCCACGCCAAGGTCGTCCACGCCGACATCGACCCGGCCGAGATCGGCAAGAACCGCCCCGCCGACGTCCCGATCGTCGGCGACGCCCGCGAGGTCATCGCCGACCTGATCGTCGCCGTCCAGGCCGAGTACGACGCCGGCCACAAGGGCGACTACGCGGACTGGTGGGCCAAGCTCGACGAGTGGAAGCGCACCTACCCGCTCGGCTACGAGCCCGCCCCGGCCGGCGAGCTGTCGCCCCAGCAGGTCATCGAGCGGATCGGCCAGCTGGTCGGACCGGACGCCATCTACGCCGCGGGCGTCGGCCAGCACCAGATGTGGGCCAGCCAGTTCATCCGCTTCGAGAAGCCGGCCACCTGGCTCAACTCCGGCGGCGCGGGCACCATGGGCTACGCCGTCCCGGCCGCCATGGGCGCCAAGGCCGGCAAGCCGGACACCGCCGTCTGGGCGATCGACGGCGACGGCTGCTTCCAGATGACCAATCAGGAGCTCGTCACCTGCGCCCTGAACAACATCCCGATCAAGGTCGCGGTCATCAACAACGGCTCGCTCGGCATGGTCCGCCAGTGGCAGACGCTCTTCTACAACCAGCGCTACTCCAACACCGTGCTGCACTCCGGCCCGGAGCACGACGGCAAGGAGCCGCCGGCCAACGGCACCCGGATCCCCGACTTCGTGCTGCTCTCCGAGGCGATGGGCTGCGTCGGCCTGCGCTGCGAGCGCCCGGAGGACCTGGACGCCGTCATCAAGCAGGCGATGGAGATCAACGACCGCCCGGTCGTCATCGACTTCATCGTCCACCAGGACGCCATGGTGTGGCCGATGGTGGCCGCCGGCACCAGCAACGACGAGATCCAGTTCGCCAAGGGCGTCCGGCCCGACTTCGGCGACGACCTCGACTGACGGCCCCGACCAACCGATAGAGAGCCCATGACCGCCATGTCCAAGCACACCCTCTCCGTCCTGGTCGAGAACAAGCCGGGCGTGCTCGCCCGGATCGCCTCGCTGTTCTCCCGCCGGGGCTTCAACATCGACTCCCTCGCCGTCGGCCCGACCGAGCACCCGGACATCTCCCGGATGACGATCGTCGTCAACGTCGAGGACCTGCCGCTGGAGCAGGTGACGAAGCAGCTCAACAAGCTGGTCAACGTGATAAAGATCGTCGAGCTCGACCAGAGCCAGGCCGTCCAGCGCGAGCTGGTCCTGGTCAAGGTCCGCGCCGACGCCGAGTCCCGCTCGCAGATCGTCGAGATCGTCCAGCTCTTCCGCGCCAAGACCGTCGACGTCTCGCCGGACGCCGTGACCATCGAGGCCACCGGCAGCTCCGACAAGCTGGAGGCCATGCTGCGCATGCTGGAGCCGTACGGCATCAAGGAGCTCGTGCAGTCCGGACTGGTGGCGATCGGGCGGGGCGCCCGGTCGATCACCGACCGCTCGCTGCGCGCCCTCGACCGCAGCGCGTAGCGACACCGGCGCGTCGCGCGGGCGCGCCGTCTCACCCCCTGAAGCACCGCCCCGAACCCCCGCCGGGTCACCTACGGTGGAGACCGCACCACCCGGCATCACCATCACTGCAAGGAGATGTGCCCCCGTGGCCGAGCTGTTCTACGAAGACGACGCCGACCTGTCCATCATCCAGGGCCGCAAGGTCGCGGTCATCGGCTACGGCAGCCAGGGCCACGCCCACGCGCTGTCCCTGCGCGACTCGGGCGTGGACGTCCGCGTCGGCCTGAAGGAGGGCTCCAAGTCCAAGGCCGTCGCCGAGGAGGCCGGCCTGCGCGTGGTGACCCCGGCCGAGGCCGCGGCCGAGGCCGACGTCATCATGATCCTGGTGCCGGACCCGATCCAGGCCGACGTCTACGAGGAGTCCATCGCGCCGAACCTGAAGGCGGGCGACGCCCTGTTCTTCGGCCACGGCCTGAACATCCGCTTCGGCTTCATCAAGCCCCCGGCGGACGTCGACGTCTGCATGGTCGCCCCGAAGGGCCCGGGCCACCTGGTCCGCCGCCAGTACGAGGAGGGCCGCGGCGTCCCGTGCATCGTGGCCGTCGAGCAGGACGCCACCGGCAACGCCTTCGCGCTGGCCCTGTCGTACGCCAAGGGCATCGGCGGCACCAAGGCCGGCGTCATCAAGACCACCTTCACCGAGGAGACCGAGACCGACCTGTTCGGCGAGCAGGCCGTCCTCTGCGGCGGCACCGCCGCCCTGGTCAAGGCCGGTTTCGAGACCCTGGTCGAGGCCGGCTACCAGCCGGAGATCGCCTACTTCGAGTGCCTGCACGAGCTGAAGCTCATCGTCGACCTGATGTACGAGGGCGGCCTGGAGAAGATGCGCTGGTCGGTCTCCGAGACCGCCGAGTGGGGCGACTACGTCACCGGCCCCCGCATCATCACCGCCGACACCAAGGCCGAGATGAAGAAGGTCCTCGAGGAGATCCAGGACGGCACCTTCGCCAACACCTGGATCGCCGAGTACAAGGCCGGTCTGCCGAAGTACAACGAGTACAAGAACGCCGACGCCGACCACCTGCTGGAGACCACCGGCAAGAAGCTGCGCAAGCTGATGAGCTGGGTCGACGAGGAGGCGTAAGCACCTCCGGGGGTCATCCCCTTTGTACAAGTCGGCTGTTCCCGTCCGGGTGATTTCTCCGGACGGGAGCAGCCCCTCCCGAAGCCCGCCGATACACTTCCGAGTGCGCGTCAGGCCCACAGCGTCGTGCGTCTAGCTACGCGGCATGCCACCTTCCCCCGCTGGTCACGCCACCTTCGTGCCGGGGCGAACCGGACAGTTAAGGACACACTGTCGTGAGCAAATCCGTAGTACTCATCGCCGAAGAGCTGTCTCCCGCCACCGTCGACGCCCTGGGCCCGGACTTCGAGATCCGCCAGTGCAACGGCGCGGACCGCACCGAGCTGCTGACCGCGATCGCCGACGTCGACGCGATCCTCATCCGCTCCGCCACCAAGGTGGACGCCGAGGCGCTGGCCGCCGCCAAGAGGCTCAAGGTCGTCGCCCGCGCCGGCGTCGGCCTGGACAACGTGGACGTCTCCGCCGCCACCAAGGCCGGCGTGATGGTCGTCAACGCGCCGACCTCCAACATCGTCACCGCCGCCGAGCTCGCCTGCGGCCTGCTGATCTCCGTCGCCCGCAACATCGCGCCGGCCAACGCCGCGCTCAAGCAGGGCGAGTGGAAGCGCAACAAGTACACCGGCGTCGAGCTCTCCGAGAAGGTGCTCGGCGTGGTCGGCCTCGGCCGGATCGGCGTGCTGGTCGCCCAGCGGATGTCCGCCTTCGGCATGAAGATCGTCGCCTACGACCCCTACATCCAGGCCGCCCGCGCGGCCCAGATGGGCGTCAAGCTGGTCTCCCTGGAGGAGCTGCTGGAGGTCTCGGACTTCATCACCGTCCACCTCCCCAAGACCCCGGAGACCATCGGCCTGATCGGCGACGAGGCGCTGCACAAGGTCAAGCCGACCGTGCGCATCGTCAACGCCGCCCGCGGCGGCATCGTCGACGAGTCCGCGCTCGCCAGCGCCCTGCGCGACGGCCGGGTGGCCGGCGCCGGCCTGGACGTGTACGCCAAGGAGCCGTGCACCGACTCGCCGCTGTTCGCCTTCGACAACGTGGTGGCCACCCCGCACCTGGGCGCCTCCACCGACGAGGCCCAGGAGAAGGCCGGCATCGCCGTCGCCCGGTCGGTGCGCCTCGCGCTCGCCGGCGAGCTGGTGCCGGACGCGGTCAACGTCCAGGGCGGTGTGATCGCCGAGGACGTCCGCCCGGGCCTGCCGCTCGCCGAGAAGCTCGGCCGGATCTTCACCGCGCTGGCCGGCGAGGTCGCCGTCCGCCTCGACGTCGAGGTCCGCGGCGAGATCACCCAGCACGACGTCAAGGTGCTCGAACTCTCCGCGCTGAAGGGCGTGTTCGAGGACGTGGTGGCCGAGACGGTGTCCTACGTCAACGCCCCGCTGTTCGCCCAGGAGCGCGGCGTCGAGGTCCGGCTGACGACCTCCAGCGAGTCTCCCGAGCACCGCAACGTCATCACCGTCCGCGGCACCCTCGCCAACGGCGAGGAGGTGGCGATCTCGGGCACGCTCTCCGGTCCGAAGCAGACCCAGAAGATCGTCGGCGTCGACGGCTTCGACGTGGACGTGGCGCTCACCGACCACATGGCCTTCTTCACCTACGAGGACCGCCCCGGCGTGGTCGGCACCCTCGGCCGCATCCTCGGCGACGCCGGCATCAACATCGCCGGCATGCAGGTCGCCCGGGACGGCTCCGGCGCGCTCGCCTCGATCACCGTCGACAGCGAGATCTCGCAGGACGTGCTGAACGCCATCGCCGCCGAGATCGGCGCCAAGTTCGCCCGTGCGGTGAACCTCGGCTGAGCCTCCCTCAGGCCGCTGACCTGGGCCCGGACCGCCACGGCGGTCCGGGCCCGGGCGTTTTCCGGGCCCCGGACGGGCCGTCGGCAGGCGCCCGCGTCTCAGATACTAGGAAATCCAACTATTCGTGCAGACATCCACGGCCGGTCGTCGTACCGTGGAAGGGCCATACGGTGAGCCACCCCTGCAAGCCCAGGGTGACGGCCCGTACGGCCCGTACGCGTACCGGCAGGCGATCCCTGCCCGGCGTACCCACCCTCCCCGTTCTTCGCGCCCTGCAGCTGGCGCACGCACCAAGGAGTCGGTATGCCCCACACCGCAGACCGCCACGCCCCCGCCACCCCCGCCGCCCCCGCTCCGCGCCGCCGCCGGCGCGCCGAGCAGGCCCCGCGCTCCGCCGCCGACGCGCTGCAGCGCGCCCTGGACCGCCGCGACAACGGCGGGGTGACGGGCCACCACCTGGGCTGACGCCGTACTGGGCCGAAAGACTGACGCAGCGTCACACGGACGAGTGCACAGTGGCCCCCGACGAGCGAAGCGGCTCGCCCTGCCCGGCGCGATGATCCTAATTTGGGCCGTCGGGAGGGGGATCGACGTCCGCGCGGTGCGGGCGGCCGCACGATCAGGCCACCCCTGCCGGGGAGACCGCACCCGTGCGTACGCCCGCAGCCCTCGCGCTCGCCCTCGTCACCTTCGCCGCCCCCGCAGCATGGGCCGCCCCCACGGCCGGACGGGCCCCCGCCCCGCCCGGCACACCGGTCACCGTGCTGCTGGAACTCGGCACCGAGGCCGCGGCACCCGCCTGGCAGCGGGCCGCCGCCGACGCCCGCCGGCAGCGGCGCTCCCCGGACGCCGTCCGGGCCGCCGCGGCCGCGGCCGGCGCCGGGCAGCGCGCCCGCGCCGTGCAGGCCGTCGACCGGCTCGCCGCGGGCGTCCGGGCCGCCGCGCCCGGTGCCCGGGTGGTCTACCGCACCCAGACCCTGCTCAGCGGCGTCGCCGTCACCGTGCCCGCCGCCGCCGTGCCCCGGCTGACCGCGCTGCCCGGGGTGCGCGCCGTGCACCGCGTCACCCTGCAGCACCGGGCCAACGCCCACTCCGTCCCGCTGACCGGCGCACCCGCCGTCTGGTCCGGCCCGGGCGGCACCACCGGCAGCGGGGTGCGGATCGGCATCGTCGACTCCGGCATCGACTACACCCACGCCGACTTCGGCGGCCCCGGCACCCCGGAGGTCTTCGCCGCCGTCGACGGCGCCCGCCCGGCACCGGCCGCGTTGTTCCCCAACGCCAAGGTGGCCGGCGGCCAGGACCTCGTCGGCGACGACTACAACCCGGACCCCTCCTCCCCGCACCACCAGCCCGTGCCGCACCCGGACGCCAACCCGATCGACTGCGCCGCCAACGGCCACGGCACCCACGTCGCCGGCACCGCCGCCGGCCTCGGCGTCACCAAGGACGGCAAGCCCTACCGCGGCCCCTACCGGGAGGGCCTCGACCCCGCCGCCTTCTCCGTCGCCCCCGGCGCGGCCCCCGGCGCCACCCTCTACGCCCTGCGCGTCTTCGGCTGCGACGGCTCCACCGACCAGCTCGCGCACGCCCTCGACCTGGCCGCCGACCCGAACGGCGACGGCGACCTCTCCGACCGCCTCGACGTGGTCAACCTCTCGCTCGGCAGCGCCTTCGGCAGCCCGGACGACGCCGACTCGCTCGCCGCCGACGCGCTGTCCGCCCTGGGCACCGTGGTGGTCGCATCGGCCGGCAACGAGGGCGACCTGTACGGGATCGGCGGCAGCCCCGGCACCGCCGCCCGGGTGGTGACCGTCGCGGCCTCGGTCGACCCGCACGGCGACGCCGACGGCATCCGGGTGCTCGCCCCCGCCTCCCTCGCCGGCGTCGTCCCGGGCCACTGGAGCTCCGAGTACACCGGCTGGTCCGACCGGGACGTCACCGCCGAACTCGCCCGGCCCGCCGACCAGCAGGACGGCTGCACCGCCTTCGACGCGGCCGACGCCGCCCGGCTCAAGGGCCGGATCGCGGTGCTCGCCTGGCGCAGCAAGGACGCCGACCGGGCCTGCGGCTCGGCCGTGCGCGCCGACCACGCCGCGGACGCCGGCGCCGTCGGCACGCTGTTCACCGCCGACGGCGAGTCCCTCGCCGAGATCGCCGGCGACAGCCGGATCCCGGCCGTGCTGCTGGCCCGCACCGACGGCGACCGGCTGCTCGCCGCGGTGGCCGACGGGCCGGTGAAGGTCCAGCTCGCCGCCCCGGGCAACACCCTGCACGGCGCGGTCTCCCAGGACCGGCCCGAACGCACCGACATGCTCACCCCCTTCACCTCCCGCGGGATCGGGGTGCCCGGCATCGTCAAGCCCGACGTCGCCGCGCCCGGCGAGACGATCTGGTCGGCGAAGGCGGGCAGCGGCAGCGGCGGCATGCGGGAGGACGGCACCTCGATGGCCGCCCCGCACGTCACCGGCCTCGCGGCCCTCGTCCGCGCCGCCCACCCCGACTGGCCGGTCGCCGAGGTCAAGGCAGCGCTGATGAACACCGCCGTCGACACCCGGCACGACGCCGACCCCGGCAGCCCGGTGTACGGCCCGGAGCGCACCGGCGCCGGCCGGGCCCGGGCCGACGCCGCCGTCGCCACCCCGGCGGTCGCCTACGCGGCGGGCCAGGGCGCGGTGGACGGCGCGGTCGGCGTCTCCTTCGGCCCGGTCGAGGCCACCGGCCCGGTCGAGCTCGAACGCCAGGTGGAGATCCGCAACCACGGCGACGCCCCGCTCACCTACACCACCGGCTACGCGGCCGCCACCGAGCTGCCCGGCGCCTCCTTCGGCATCAGCCCCGGGCAGGTCACCGTCGAGCCCGGCGGCACCGCCCGGGTCACCGTCACCCTGCGCGTCCCCGGCAGCCTGACCCGCACCCCCGACCCGACCCTCGACCTCGAACAGGCCGGCCGGGCCCGCAGCTACCGCGGCGAGCTCTCCGGCCGGCTGCTGCTGACCCCGGCCGACACCGGCCTGCCGCAGCTGCGGGTTCCGCTGTTCGCCGCCCCGCGGCCCGCCTCGCAGTTCACCGCCGGGCCGCAGCTCGCCGCCGGTCGGGCCGGCGCCACCATGCTCGCGCTGGCCGGCACCGGCACCCCGGCCGGCGACGGTGCCGGGCTGCTCAGCGCCTTCGTGTACGGCGGAGAGGCCGCCCGCTGGCCGGAGTGCGCCGACGCCGGCGACGCCGACGACATCTGCGTGGAGCGGCCCGGCGAGCGCGCCGCCAACCTGCGGTTCGCGGGCGCGGCCAGCGACGCCCCGGCGCACGGGGACCCGCTCGGCGAGGGCACCCTCTACCTGGCCGCCGCCCTGTGGGGCCCGGCCGACACCCCGGTCGGCATGTTCGGGGTGCGCGCCTCGCTGGACACCGACGGGGACGGCCGCACCGACGCGATCGTCGCCGCCGCCCGACTGCGCGGCAGCGACGTCCTGGTGGCCCGCACCACGGACGCCCGCACCGGCAGGGAACTGGACGTCCAGCCGCTGAACGCCCGCTGGGGCGACACCGACACCGGGCTGCTCGACGGCGACGCCCTGGTGCTGCCCGTCCGGCTCTCCGCCCTGCCCGGGCTGACGTCCGGCGCGAGCACCGTCCGGTACGCGCTGTGGACGGGCCAGGTGCTGCCCGGTGCGCCGAGCGAACAGGACGCGCTCGGCTCGATCGGCCTCACCGACGGCCGGCCGACCCTCGCCCTCGACGTGCTGCACCCGGCACTGGACGTCCGCGACGGCACCGACGGCACGGACGGGCCGGCCGCCGTCGCCGTGCCGGAGCGGCCGGGCAGCGTGCTGCGGGTCGCCCGGGCGGACGCCGCGGCCCGGCTGCTACTGCTCCACCACCTCAACCCGGGCGGACGCCGGGCCGAGGTCGTCACCCTGCGCTGAGCCGCCGGCGGGGCCCGTGCCCCGCCCGGTCAGCACCAGCTTCGACAGCACGTAGGTGATCGGGATCGCGACCGCTGCGGCCAGCAGCGGCGCGATCCGGTCGTCCACCCGCGCCCACTCCACCAGCACGAACACCCCGCCGCTCTGCACCAGGTAGTTGGTGATGTTCGGCAGCGGGAAGAGCAGGAACTTCCGCCAGGTCGGCCGGGTCCGGTACGTGAAGTACGTGTTCAGGAAGAACGAGCCGACCATGCTCAGGAAGAACGCCGCGCTGAACGCCGCGAAGTACGGCAGGTACGGGTGGAAGGCCAGGTACAGCAGGTAGAAGGTGCCGGTGTTGACCACACCGACCAGGCCGAACCTGACGACCTGCCACAGCTGCGGGCTCACACCGGCTCCCCGGCGCGGGCGCGGTGGCCCTCGGCGCGGAACGCGGCCCGCGGCACGTTGGTCTCCTTGACCAGGAAGTGCGGCCGCCGCTTGGTCTCGTAGTAGATCCGGCCGATGTACTCGCCGATCAGACCGAGCATCACCATCTGCAGGCCGCCCAGCCCCACGATCGCCACGATGAGGGTGACGTAGCCGGGGGAGTCCACGCCGTCGACCAGGGCGACGCCGGTGATCCACGCCGCGTACAGCGCCGCCACCCCGACCAGGGCCAGGCCCAGGTAGATGGCGATCCGCAGCGGCCGGTTGTTGAACGAGATCAGGCCGTCCATGCCGTAGTTGAGCAGCGCGCCGAAGTGCCACTTCGTCTCGCCGGCCTCGCGGGCGACGTTCTGGTAGTCGAAGGTGACGGTGTCGAAGCCGATCCAGGAGAACAGGCCCTTGGAGAACCGGTTGTACTCCGGCAGGGACAGCAGCGCGTCCACCGCGGCGCGCGACAGCAACCGGAAGTCGCCGACGCCGTCCTGGAGTTCGACGTCCACCCAGCGGTTGACCATCCGGTAGTAGAGCCGGCTGACCGCCGTGCGGACGGGCCTGTCGCCCTCCCGGGTGCGGCGGGCGATCACCTGGTCGTGGCCGCGGTCGTACAGCTCCAGCATCCGCTCGATCAGCTCCGGCGGGTGCTGCAGGTCGGCGTCCATCAGCACGACCGCGTCGCCCGTCGCCTCGCGCAGGCCGGCCAGCATGCCGGCCTCCTTGCCGAAGTTCCGGCTGAAGGAGACGTAGCGGGTGGTGTCCGGGTGCTCCGCGGCGATCTTGCGCAGCCGCTCCAGCGTGCCGTCCGCACTGCCGTCGTCGACGTAGCAGAGCTCGTACTCGACCGGCAGGGCGTCGAGGCTCGCGCGGATCGCGGTGTCGAAGAGCTCGACCACCGCTTCCTCGTTGTAACAGGGCACCACCACGGACAGCCGCACCAGTCCACCTCCGGCCTCGACGCAGTCGGCGGCCGCACGCACTGACCCCTCACCCTGCCTGTCTGATTTCACACAGATGGTACCGGCCCGCCGTCGGCCGCCCGCCCGTTCCGGCGGCGCAGCCGCGTGAGCAGCGCCACGCCCAGCAGCACCGCGGCGGCGGCCCCGCTCGCCGCGAGACCGGGCAGCAGACCCGGCGGCCGGTAGTCGCAGGACACCTCGGAGGCGCCCGCGCCCAGGTCGACGCCGGTCATGCCGAGCACCGACCGGGGGGCCCGCGCCGGGCCGCCGTCCACCGAGCACCGCCAGCCGTCCACGGCCGGCACCGAGATCAGTGCGGTGCCGGTGGACCCGGCCGGCAGCTCCGCCCGCAGCCCGTGGCCGCCGGCGGTGACCTCCGTCGCCCCGTGCAGGCCGTGCAACGCGGCCGACAGCGCGGCCGGATCGAGGCAGCCGAGCGGCAGCTCCGGGACGTCCGCCTTCGCCGCGGCCCGCAGCTGGACGGTGACCCGCCCGTCGGCGGGGACGGGGCCGAGTTCGCGGATCGGCATCGCCGTCATCGGCTGCCGGCCCCAGCTGGTGTACTTGCCGCCCGCGCCCGTCACCGTGCCGCCCAGCCAGGGCGCGTACAGGAAGGCGGTGCGCCCCGGGGTGCAGGAGGCGGTGAACGTCGTCCAGGTGCCGCCCTTCGGCGTCGCCGGCACCCGCCAGCCGCCCGGCGAGCGGACCGGTCGCGGACCGGCCGTCCACTCGGGGGCCGGCGTCTCGTAGACCCGCGCGCCGAGCAGCGACTCCTGGCGGCTCCACACCGAGCGGGTGTCCGGGGCGGCCGTCGGGTGCACGGTGACCAGCGGCGCGGCCGGGGCGTGCTTCACCGCGAAGCCGCCCGGCGCACCGGTGGAGTCCAGGTACGTGGTGACGCCGAACAGCGCACGCCCGACCGGGTCGGCCGGGCTGAGGGTGTGCCGGCCCTGGATGTACCAGCCGGCGCCGAGTCCCTGCAGCATCCCGGCGGTCACCGCGGGCAGGTAGCTGCTGTAGTACGAGCCGCCCTGGCCGCCGAGCAGCAGCGGGTCGTTGTTGGCGAACTCGTGCGGACCGGGGTCGGTGCGGCCGTTCGGCCAGTCGTCGGCCGCGCGCAGCGCCTCGGCCGCGGCCGTCGACTGCGCCGAGACGGTCGTGCGCGGCTGGTAGAAGGGCAGCCGGTCACGGATCTCGGTGACCGCCCAGGCGGTGTGCGCGGCCGAGGCGAAGACGGTGAGCACCAGCACCGCGCCGGCGGACCGGCGCACGAGCAGGCGCGTGCGCCACCGGGCGAGCGCCAGCAGCGCACCGAGCAGCAGCGCGCCGCCCGCCCCGACCTCGATCCAGGTCGACCAGCGGACCGAGCTCTGCCCGTGCCCGGCCAGCGCCAGCAGCGCCACCAGCCCGGCGCCGCCCAGCAGCGTCCGGACGTCCGGACGGCGGGCGAGCGACGCCCAGGCCGCCATCACCAGCATGCCGCTGAGCACGAACGACGCCCGGTACGGACTGCCGTTGGGGATCGCCAGCCCGTGCCACAGCAGGATCGTCGGCTCCCAGACGAAGCTCGCCCCGACCAGCAGCAGCAGCGCGTACCAGCCGATCCGCTCAGCGGGCCGGACCCGACGGTTGAACGGCAGCGAGGCGACCAGCAGCAGGGCCAGCACGCCGACGAAGACGTTCGGCACCGAGTGGTCCGAGCGGCCGCCGGGCAGCAGCTGCGCCAGGTAGTCGGTGAGGCCCGGCGCGCCTTCGTAGGTCGCGGGCGGGGCCGGCTGCGAGGCCTTGCTGGCCTTCAGCGAGACCGTCATCGCCGGCGCGGCCAGCAACACGCCGACCGTGAACATCCCGGCCGCCCGCCCGGCCGTCCGCAGCCGCTCCCGCCACGGGGTGCCGGCCAGCGCGAGGCGCAGCAGCAGCACCAGGCAGGAGGCGATGGTCGCCATCGCCCCGGTGTAGAAGTTGCCCGCCCAGGCGAGGGCGACCAGCAGGGTGCCGAGCACCCAGCGCCGGCCGCGCAGGCACCAGTCGCAGGCCAGGCCCACGGCCGGCAGCGAGACCAGGCCCCACATCCACATCGGGTCCGGCGAGCCGTCGTTGAGCACCCAGGCGCAGAGCCCGTAGCCGACCGCGAGCAGGGCGCGCAGCCACGGGCCGCCCGGCACCAGGCGGCCGAGCAGCACCGTCATCGCGGCCGCGCCGAGGCCGATGCTCAGCAGGGTGACGAGGAACACGGGGAAGTCGACGGCGTCCCGCGGGAAGAGCCCGACCAGCCAGGAGAACGGGTTCATCAGGTACGTGACGAAGTCACCGAGGAAGGGCGAGCCGTAGCCGCTGTTCCAGTTGAACAGCAGGTCGCCGCCGCCCCGGCCGTGCATCAGGTCCCACAGGTGGGCGTGGAACGGCACGAACTGGTTGCCGAGGTCGTTCACCGCGCGCGACCGCGCCCCGAACGGGTACGTCCCGCGCAGGGCGCCGGCCAGGCAGAACGCCGCCATGGACAGCACGGCGGCCAGCGCCGCGGCGCTGGCATCGCCCCTGCGGGAGCGCCCGGCGGCCGGCGCGGTGGCCGTCTCCCGGGCGGCGTCCGCACCGGTGGCCGGGGCCGCCGGCTCGCGGCCGACCGGGCGGGTCGGGGCCGTCTCCTGGCTCACAGCGCGGTGCTCCTGCCTGGCCCGGGCGGGCCGAAGGGGTCGTACGGGACGGGCCGGCGGGCATGCGGCGGCCGGACGGGGCGCGGGGGATGCCCACCGAGCATATGCAACGGCTCAGCCCGCCTGGCTCCAGGCACCGAACGGGGCGCCGGGCACCGGCTGGCGGGCGGAGTACAGGTGGCCGTCGCAGCCGATCGCCACGGCGACCAGCCGGCCGTCCCGGTCGGCCGCCAGCGCGGGGGTGTGCGCGAGCAGCGGGCCGTCGTGCTGCCAGTCCCGGCCGTCGGCGCGCAACGCCGTCCGCCCGCGGTCGTCGCGGACGGCCATCGCGCCGTCCGCGACGGCGACCCGGCCGAAGCCGCCGGGCGGCGCCGACTCGGCCACCACCCGCCACGCCTCGGAGGCGGGCGCCCGCTCGGCGGTGAGCACCCGGGCGCTCTTCGGCTCGCGGAAGCGCACCCGCAGCGCGCCCTCCTCGCCCAGCTCGGCGGTGACCGGGCCGCCCGGCACCGGCAGCCCGGTCGGCGGTGCCGGCCGCAGCGGGCCGCCGGGCACGTCCGAGGCCCAGTGCACGACGGTGCGCGGGCCGGGCGCGAAGACGTGGGTGTTGCCGTAGCCGTCGACGACCGCGCCCAGGCCGTCCTGGACACCGCCGCCGGCGTGCGGCGGCAGGGTCAGCGCCGTCCACGTCTCCCCCGCGCCGGAGAGGGTCCGGACGGCGACCGTGCCGCCCCAGGTGCGGGCCGCGACCTGCACGGTGCCGTCCGCCAGGGCGAGCCCGACCGGGTAGCCGAACTCCATCGAGCGCACCGGGTCCTCGCCGTCCGGGGCGCCGAGGCTCTCCCACGGACCGAAGGAGTCCCGGCCGGTCTGCACGGCGGTGACGATCTCGCGGCGGTGCTCGTCGGCCGCGTAGCGCAGCATGGTGCGCACGCCGAGCAGGCGTATCAGCCCGTCGCCCTGCCGGAAGGCCTGCACCTGCCCCTCCAGCCCGGTGCCGGCGAGGCGCCGCGGCCCGTCCCAGCCCCGCGGCGACTGCGTCCACTGCACCGCGGCGCCGTTGAGCAGGCCGAACGCGGCCAGCCGCCCGTCGGGCAGCGGCACCAGCCAGGCGCCGCTGCCCGGGGCGCGGTACCGGGTGGACTGCGCCCAGCCGTTGCGCAGCGCGCCGGCCCCGACCTTGCGGTCGCCGCAGCCGGCCGGGTCGCCGCAGCGCCGGTTGTCCGCCCAGCCGTAGCTGTTCAGCGCGAGCACCTTGCGGCCGACGGCGGCCTGGTCGAGGTTGTGCGGCAGCGCGGCGTTCACGTAGCCGAGGTAGTGCTCGACGGTGGCGTTCCGCGCCCGGTCGCCGGCCCAGTGCCGGGCGAGCGCGGCCTGCGCGAAGTACGCGGAGTAGGTGTGGTCCTGGTGGTCCAGGTAGACGTGGCCGCTGCGCGGGTCCTTCGGCGGCTTGGGGGAGTGGTCCGGGTTCGGGTCGAGGGTGCGGACCACGGTCGGGCGGTAGTGGTCGAGGACGGAGTGCAGCGTGGCGATCAGCTGCTCCCGGCTGTAGGCGGCGCCGGCGGGCAGTCCGCTGCGCACCGGCGGCAGGGTTTCGAGGGCCTCCGTCTCGCCGAGCCACAGGCCGCGCAGGCTCGCGGCGCGCGGCAGGCTGACCGAGCGGGCCTCGACCAGGGCGAGCAGGATCAGCTGCACCTGGGGCGCGGCCCGCAGGGTGTGCTGCTCGACCAGCCGGCCGTCCAGGTAGCTGACCAGCGACACGTCCCAGGGGCTGTTCTCGTCGCCGGTGGCGAGCAGCGCGAGGGCGGCGGTCAGTCCGTTGATCCGGGCGCGGGTGTAGGCCGGCCGGTCGGCGCGGACGACCCGGCCGAGTTCGGTGTGCAGCACGTTGCGGCCGTCGGACTCGCCGTCGGTGAGGCAGACCGTGACGCAGGCGGCACCGGAGGCCAGTGCGTGGTCGAGGTCCGGATTCATGAAGTAGAGATTGTCGTCCGGATGCGCGATGACGTGCACGAACGACTGTGTGATGCTGTGATGGGCGACACCGGTCACCTGTGCGGGCCCGAGCGGCTCCGGTTCCTTCGGCCGGTCCTCCCGGACCGCCAGGCCGACGCCGCAGCCCACCGCGGGCAGCGCCAGCGCCCCACCGGCCAGCCAGAGCGCGCGGCGTCTGCTGATCCGACCCCCCATAGTGCTTTCCCCCGTGAATTCCCCGTGTAGATCTGTCGGATTTTAACGGAGCGGTCCGGTACGGCTCCGTACCCCCCTTTGTCGCCGGCCCGTCCCCGAATGTCCGGATCCTGGACACGAGATGTCAGTGGCTGGGACGCGGAGTAGGGTCCTGAGCATGTCTCGCAGCCTTCGTCTCGCAGTGATCCCCGGTGACGGCATCGGCCAGGAAGTGGTGGCCGAGGGCCTCAAGGTGCTGAGCGCCGCCCTTCCCGCCGACGTGAAGCTGGAGACCACCGAGTACGACCTCGGTGCCCGTCTCTACCACCGCACCGGCGAGACCCTGCCGGACGCCGTCCTGGAGGAGCTCAAGGACCGCGACGCGATCCTGCTCGGCGCCATCGGCGACCCCAGCGTCCCGTCCGGCGTCCTGGAGCGCGGCCTGCTCCTCAAGCTCCGCTTCGCCTTCGACCACCACATCAACCTCCGCCCGGGCAAGCTCTTCCCCGGTGTGAAGTCCCCGCTGGCCGGCGACCCGCAGATCGACTTCGTGGTCGTCCGCGAGGGCACCGAGGGCCCCTACGTCGGCAACGGCGGCACCCTGCGCGCCGGCACCGAGCAGGAGGTGGCCACCGAGGTCAGCCTCAACACCGCCTTCGGCATCGAGCGGGTCGTCCGCGACGCCTACCGCCGCGCCCAGGCCCGCCCCCGCAAGAAGCTCACCCTCGTCCACAAGAACAACGTGCTGGTCCACGCCGGCCACCTGTGGACGCGGATCTTCCAGGAGGTCGGCCAGGAGTTCCCCGAGGTCACCACCGACTACCTGCACGTCGACGCGGCGACGATCTTCTTCGTCACCCAGCCCGAGCGCTTCGACGTGATCGTCACCGACAACCTGTTCGGCGACATCCTCACCGACCTCGCCGCGGCCGTCACCGGCGGCATCGGCCTGGCGGCCTCCGGCAACATCAACCCCACCGGCGCGTTCCCGTCGATGTTCGAGCCCGTCCACGGCTCCGCCCCCGACATCGCGGGCCAGGGCAAGGCCGACCCGACCGCCACCGTGCTGTCCGTCGCCATGCTGCTGGAGCACCTCGGCCACACCGCCGAGGCCGCGAAGGTCGAGGCCGCCGTCGCCGCGGACCTCGCCGAGCGCACCGGCGCCCGCTCCACCTCCGAGGTCGGCGACGCGCTCGCCGCCCGAGTATCCGGCTGACGGGCCGGGAACAGCACAGGGTTCCTGCCCGAAGGGCCGGAACCGCACAGCACGACAGCCGACCGGCTGTTCGGCACGGCCCTCTGGATGCGAGTATCGACAGTGGGCCGTGCCGTCGTGCGTTCTACCCCTTCGGCGGCGGCGGCCCGGACCAACCCCACGGTGAAGGACAGACAGTCATGAGTACGCCCACCCAGGCGCCCATCACGTTCGAGCTCAAGCCCTCCGCGCACCCGCTGTCCGACGCGGAGCGCGAGGCCCGGCTGGCCAACCCCGGCTTCGGCCGGATCTTCACCGACCACATGGTCACCATCCGGTGGACGGAGGGCCTGGGCTGGCACGACGCCCAGCTCACGCCGTACGCGCCGCTGGAGATCGACCCGGCCAACATGACGCTGCACTACGGCCAGTCGATCTTCGAGGGCCTCAAGGCCTACCGCCAGGCCGACGGCTCCATCGCCACCTTCCGCCCCGAGGCCAACGCCGCCCGCTTCCAGGCCTCCGCCCGCCGGCTCGCCATGCCCGAGCTGCCGGTCGAGACCTTCGTCGAGGCCGTCGAGCTGCTCGTCCAGCAGGAGCAGGGCTGGGTGCCGAACCAGCCCGAGCAGAGCCTCTACCTGCGGCCGTTCATGTTCGCCACCGAGGTCGGCCTGGGCGTCCGCCCGGCCAACTCCTACCTCTTCATGATCATCGCCTCGCCGGCCGGCGCGTACTTCCCCGGCGGCATCAAGCCGGTCTCCGTCTGGCTCTCCGAGGAGTACGTCCGGGCCGCGCCGGGCGGCACCGGTGCCGCCAAGTGCGCCGGCAACTACGCCGCCTCGCTGATCGCCCAGGCCCAGGCCGCCGAGAAGGGCTGCGACCAGGTCGTCTGGCTCGACGCCGCCGAGCACCGGTGGATCGAGGAGATGGGCGGCATGAACCTCTACTTCGTCTTCGGCGAGGGCGAGGACGCCAGGATCGTCACCCCCGAGCTGTCCGGCGCCCTCCTCCCCGGCATCACCCGCGACTCGCTGCTCCAGCTCGCCTCCGACCTCGGATACGCGGTCGAGGAGCGGCGGATCTCCACCGACGAGTGGAAGCAGGGCAACGCCGACGGCACCCTCACCGAGGTGTTCGCCTGCGGCACCGCCGCCGTCATCACGCCGGTCGGCTCCGTGAAGTCCGCCCGCGGCGACTGGACGGTCGGCAAGGGCGAGCCCGGCCCGACCACCATGGAGCTCCGCAAGGCCCTCCTCGCCATCCAGGGCGGCCAGGCCCCGGACACCCACAACTGGCTCCACAAGATCGTCTGACCTTTTCGGAGCGGTCGACCACGCCAGGGGCGCGTGGGGACACCTCCCGGCCTAAAGCTGGGGGCGTCCCCACGCGCCCCTGCGGTTCACCACCTGCTGCCAGCAGGCGTGTCTCGGTATGCGGATGGTCCGGGCCGGATGGCGGATGGTGTGCCAGACTGCCGGTGTGTCCTCGCTTTCGCTGATCATTAGCAGCAGGCGCGCCGGTCCGCAGTGACCGCTCCGCACCACCCCGTTGCGGAGCGACCACGAGCGTCCAGACCCGCGCGCAGACCTCTCGCACCCGCGAGGGGTCTTTTGTTTTGCCCCGGACCGGCACCGGCCCCCACAAGGGGCCCGGAGACACCGGGGAGCGCGCGGGATGCTGGACAGTGGAGCCGGATCCCACCGGCAACAGCAGTACTCCACCGAACGGAGAACCCAGGGCCATGACCGAGGCCAGCGACCACCCCAACGACAGCTTCCACGTCTTCGACACCACGCTGCGCGACGGCGCCCAGCGCGAGGGCATCAACCTCACCGTCGCGGACAAGCTGACCATCGCCCGGCACCTGGACGAGTTCGGCGTCGGCTTCATCGAGGGCGGCTGGCCCGGCGCCAACCCCCGCGACACCGAGTTCTTCGCCCGGGCGGCGACCGAACTCGACCTCAAGCACGCCCGGTTGGTCGCGTTCGGGGCGACCCGCCGGGCCGGTGGCCGGGCGGCGGACGACCCGCAGCTGGCCGCCCTCGTCAACTCCGGCGCCCCGGTGGTCACCCTGGTCGCCAAGTCGCACGACCGGCACGTGGAGCTGGCCCTGCGCACCACCCTGGACGAGAACCTGGAGATGGTCCGGGACAGCGTCGAGTACCTGCGCTCGCAGGGGCGGCGGGTGTTCATCGACTGCGAGCACTTCTTCGACGGCTACAAGGCGAACCCTGAGTACGCCCTCGCGGTGGTCTCCACCGCGCACCGCGCCGGTGCCGACGTGGTGGTGCTCTGCGACACCAACGGCGGCATGCTGCCGCTGGGCGTCCGCGAGACCGTCGCCGAGGTGCTCGCGAAGACGGGGGCCCGGCTCGGCATCCACGCGCAGGACGACACCGGCTGCGCGGTCGCCAACACGCTGGCCGCGGTGGACGCCGGCGCGACCCACGTGCAGTGCACCGCCAACGGCTACGGCGAGCGGGTCGGCAACGCCAACCTCTTCCCGGTGGTCGGCGCGCTGGAGATCAAGTACGGCCGCCGGGTGCTGCCCGAGGGCCGACTGGCCGAGATGACCCGGATCTCGCACGCCGTCGCCGAGGTGGTCAACCTCGCACCGTCCACCCACCAGCCGTACGTGGGCTTCTCGGCCTTCGCGCACAAGGCGGGCCTGCACGCCTCCGCGATCAAGGTGGACCCGGACCTGTACCAGCACATCGACCCGGAGCTGGTCGGCAACACCATGCGGATGCTGGTCTCCGACATGGCCGGCCGGGCCTCCGTCGAGCTCAAGGGCAAGGAGCTCGGCTACGACCTGTCCGAGGACCGGGACCTGGTCGGCCGGGTGGTCGCCAAGGTCAAGGAGCAGGAGAACCAGGGCTACACCTACGAGGCCGCCGACGCCTCCTTCGAGCTGCTGCTCCGCGACGAGGTGCGCGGCCGCCGCGAGCGCTTCTTCAGCCTGGAGTCCTGGCGGACCATCAGCGAGCAGCGCGCGGACGGCACCCCGGGCAACGAGGCCACGGTGAAGCTCTGGGCGAAGGGCGAGCGCCGGATCGCCACCGGCGAGGGCAACGGCCCGGTCGACGCCCTGGACAGGGCGCTGCGCACCGCGCTGGAGCGGATCTACCCGCAGCTCGCGAAGCTGGAGCTGGTGGACTACAAGGTCCGCATCCTGGAGGGTCAGCACGGCACCGGCTCCAAGACCCGGGTCCTGGTGGAGTCCGGGGACGGGGCGGCGTCCTGGTCCACGGTCGGTGTCGCGGACAACGTGATCGCGGCCTCCTGGCGGGCCCTGGAGGACGCCTACACCTACGGGCTGCTGCGGGCCGGACTGGCGCCGGAGGAGACGGAATGAGGCTTCCGCGACGCCCGGGGCTCTTGGAGCACGAGGGGGCGTGAGAACGCCGGAGGGGGCGCGGTTTCCGCGCCCCCTCCGGGGTGTCCGGCCCCTCCGTGGACCCGTGCCTCAGCGGAGGCGGGCCAGGAGGGCGTGCTCGACGAGGGTGATGAGGGCGCTCTTGGCGCTGTCCCGGCGTCGGGCGTCGAGGGTGATGATGGGGGTGTC
>NZ_JBFBDW010000019.1:0-138623 GCF_040683455.1 Kitasatospora sp. NPDC093679 | reverse complement strand
AGCTACCTCGCCGGCCTCCATCTTCGCGCCTCGATGATCTGGATAGACGACCTCGTACGACCGCCCAACTGATCACAACATCACACAAGCCCTAGGTCGCCCGGGCGGCGGCGCCGGCCGCGGCTGCGGCGAAGGCGCCCTGGGCGAGGCTGTGCAGGAGGGCGGCCATCGCGTCGCGGGGCAGCCCGGAGCGGTCCGGCTGGCCCGGGTGGGGGGCGGCGCTGTGCGGGGTGGAGTTGAGCAGGCCGAAGACGGCGTGGACGGCGGCCCGGGCCAGCGGTTCGGCGTCGGGGGCGGCGAGCGGCGGGAAGGCCTCGCGGACGACGCCGACCCAGAGTTCGACGTAGCCGCGCTGCAGCCGGCGGACCCGGCGGCGGTCCTCCTCCTTCAGGTGGAGCAGTTCCCGGTCGTGCAGGATGATCAGGTCGCGGTCGTCCAGGGCGAAGTCCACGTGGCCGCCGATCAGGGCGTCCAGCGCCCCGGCGGGTCCGTCCGTGCCGCCGGCCTCGCCGGCCCGGCGCCGCCCCTCCTCCAGCAGCCGTTCGCTGATGCCGATCAGGAGGTCGGCGAGCATCGCGTCCTTGCCGGCGAAGTGCCGGTACAGGCCGGGGCCGCTGATGCCCACCGCCTTGCCGATCTCGTCCACGCCGACGCCCAGGAAGCCGCGCGCGGCGAACAGCCGCGCGGCCTCCTTGCGGATCTGGTCGCGGCGTGGGAGCGCGGAGGCTGCTGGCACGTTCGGCATGCTGCCCATCGTAGACAGCCGCGTTATCGGCGGTTAACCTGGCCGCAGGAGTTAACGCTCATTAACCTCCGGGCGGCGGACCATCCCTCCGCACGTCCACTCGGCTCCGAGGGCAAGGGAGCTCTTGGGATGGTCCTCTCATCCATTGGATCCGCCGTCGGCCCGGCGGCCGGCCCGTTCACCGGCCCGGCCGCCGGCACCGAACCGCGGCACGCCGTCCCGGGTGCCGCCGCCGCGCCGGCACCGCGGCTGGAGTCCGCCGCCGACCCCGGCTCGGCGGCCTACCGCGCCAACGAGGCCGCCCACCGGGAGCTGGTCGACGAGCTGCGCAGCAAGCTCGCGACGGCCGCGTTGGGCGGCGGCGCCAGGGCCCGGGCCCGGCACACCGCGCGCGGCAAGCTGCTCCCCCGCGACCGCGTGGACACCCTGCTCGACCCGGGCTCCCCCTTCCTGGAGCTGTGCCCGCTCGCCGCCGACGGCCTCTACGACGGCGCCGCCCCGGCCGCCGGTGTGATCGCCGGCATCGGACGGGTGGCCGGCCGCGAGGTCGTGGTCGTCGCCAACGACGCCACCGTCAAGGGCGGCACCTACTACCCGATGACGGTGAAGAAGCACCTGCGCGCGCAGGAGGTGGCCCTGGAGAACCGGCTGCCGTGCGTCTACCTCGTCGACTCGGGCGGCGCCTTCCTGCCGATGCAGGACGAGGTCTTCCCGGACCGGGACCACTTCGGCCGGATCTTCTACAACCAGGCCCGGCTGTCCGCCACCGGCATCCCGCAGATCGCCGCGGTGCTCGGCTCCTGCACGGCCGGCGGCGCCTACGTGCCGGCCATGAGCGACCAGGCCGTGATCGTCCGCAACCAGGGCACGATCTTCCTCGGCGGCCCGCCGCTGGTGAAGGCGGCCACCGGCGAGGTCGTCACCGCGGAGGAGCTCGGCGGCGGCGAGCTGCACTCGAAGACCTCCGGCGTCACCGACCACCTGGCCGAGGACGACGCGCACGCGCTGTCGATCGTCCGCACCATCGTCGCCGGGCTCGGTCCGCGCGCCCCGAAGCCGTGGCCGCTCGCCCCGGTGGAGGCGCCCGCGGTGGACCCGGCCGGCCTGTACGGCGCGGTGCCGGTCGACCCGCGCACCCCGTACGACGTGCGCGAGGTGATCGCCCGGCTGGTGGACGGCAGCCGCTTCGCCGAGTTCAAGGCCGAGTACGGGCCCACCCTGGTCACCGGCTTCGCCCGGATCCACGGCCACCAGGTCGGCATCGTCGCCAACAACGGCGTGCTGTTCGCCGAGTCCGCGCTCAAGGGCGCGCACTTCGTCGAGCTGTGCGACCAGCGCGGCATCCCGCTGCTCTTCCTGCAGAACATCACCGGCTTCATGGTCGGCCGGCAGTACGAGGCGGGCGGCATCGCCAAGCACGGCGCCAAGATGGTGACGGCCGTGGCCTGCACCCGGGTGCCCAAGCTGACCGTCGTCATCGGCGGCTCGTACGGCGCCGGCAACTACTCGATGTGCGGCCGGGCGTACTCGCCGCGCTTCCTGTGGATGTGGCCGGGCGCCAAGATCTCCGTGATGGGCGGCGAGCAGGCGGCCTCCGTCCTCGCCACCGTGCGCCGCGACCAGTTCGAGGCCCAGGGCGAGGACTGGCCGGCCGAGGCGGAGGAGGAGTTCAAGCGCCCCGTCCGCGAGCAGTACGAGCGGCAGGGCAGCGCCTACTACGCCACCGCCCGGCTCTGGGACGACGGCGTGATCGACCCGATGGAGACCCGGACCGTCCTCGGTCTGGCACTCACCGCCTGCGCCAACGCCCCGCTCGCCGAGCCCCGCCCGTACGGCGTCTTCCGCATGTGACCGGCCGGGCCGGTGCGGTCGCACCGCCCGGCCCGACCCCGGCCCCGCCGCGCACCCCCGCGGCACCGCACCCGCCGCACCCGCGCCGCCCGACCCGCCACCGCCGCACCGGCAGCGCCATCCCTCGACCCGGAGGAAGACCTCCCATGTTCGACACCGTTCTGGTCGCCAACCGGGGTGAGATCGCCCTCCGGGTGATCCGCACCCTGCGCCGGCTCGGCATCCGCTCCGTCGCCGTGCACAGCGACGCCGACGCCGAGGCCCCGCACGTCCGCGAGGCCGACCTCGCCGTCCGGCTCGGCCCGGAGGGGCGCAGCGACAGCTCGGCCGCCGAGACCTACCTGCGGACCGACCTGCTGCTGGCGGCCGCCCGCCGCACCGGCGCGCAGGCCGTGCACCCCGGATACGGCTTCCTCGCCGAGAACCCCGGCTTCGCCCGGGCGTGCGCCGAGGCGGGGCTGGCCTTCATCGGCCCGCCGCCGGCCGCGGTGGAGCTGATGGGCGACAAGATCAACGCCAAGGAGGCCGTCCGCGTCGCGGGCGTGCCGGTGGTGCCCGGCAGCAGCGGCGGCTCGCCGAGCGACGCCGAGCTGGTCGCGGCCGCCGAGGAGATCGGTTACCCGGTGCTGCTGAAGCCGTCCGCGGGCGGCGGCGGCAAGGGCATGCGGCTGGTCCGCGACCCCGCCGAGCTGCCGGCCGAGATCGACGCGGCGCGGCGGGTGGCGCGCACCGCGTTCGGCGACGACACCCTGCTGCTGGAGCGCTGGGTGGACCGGCCGCGCCACATCGAGGTGCAGGTGCTCGCGGACGCCCGCGGCACCACCGTGCACCTCGGCGAGCGCGAGTGCAGCCTGCAGCGCCGCCACCAGAAGCTGATCGAGGAGGCCCCCTCCGTCCTGCTCAACGAGGAGACCCGGGCGGCGATGGGTGCGGCGGCCGTGCGGGCCGCCGAGGCCTGCGGCTACACCGGCGCCGGCACGGTCGAGTTCATCGTGCCGGGCCTGGAGCCGGGTGCGGAGACCGCCGAGGGCGTCCTGGACTTCTTCTTCATGGAGATGAACACCCGCCTCCAGGTGGAGCACCCCGTCACCGAGCTGGCGATCGCGGTGCGCACCGGCGACGGCGCCGAGCCGCAGCGGCTCGACCTCGTCGAGTGGCAGCTGCGGGTGGCCGCCGGCGAGGCGCTGCCCTTCGCCCAGGAGGACGTCTCCTTCGTGGGCCACGCGATCGAGGCGCGGATCTGCGCCGAGGACCCGGACCGCGACTTCCTGCCGACCGGCGGCCGCATCCTGCGGCTGGACGAGCCGGCCGGCGAGGGCGTCCGGGTGGACTCCGGCGTGGCCGCGGGCACCGAGGTCGGCAGCCTCTACGACCCGATGCTCGCCAAGGTGATCGCGTACGGGCCGGACCGGGCGACGGCGCTGCGCCGGCTGCGGGCCGCGCTGGCCGACACCCGGATCCTGGGCGTCACCACCAACACCGGTTTCCTGCGGCGGCTGCTGGCCCACCCCGAGGTGGTGGCGGGCCGCCTCGACACCGGGCTGGTGGAGCGGACCGCTCAGCAGACCCCCGTCCTGCTGAGCTCCCCCCACACCCGCACCGGTGCCGACGCGACCCCGCAGGACGCGGAGGGCGCGGACCTGCTGCCGATCGCCGCGGCGATCGCCCGGCAGCTGGACCTCGCCCCGGCCGTCGCCCCCGACGGCTGGACCGACCCGTTCTCCCGCCCCTCCGGCTGGCGGCTGGGCGGCGGGGCGGCCTGGACGGCCCACCGCCTGCGGCTCGCCGGGCAGGAGCCGGTCACCGTCCTGGTGCGGCCGACCGCACCCGGCTCGGTGGCCGAGACCGCCGGCACCCCCGCCTCCGCCGGCCTGCAGGTGCAGGTCGGCGACGGACCGGTGCGGCGGGCCACGGCCCACCGCTCCGGCGGCCGCCTGCAGGTCTCCCTCGACGGCCTGCAGACGACGTTCGCACACACCACCGACAACGGGCCCGCGGGCCGCGTCGACTGGCTCGCCGTGGACGGCGACGCCTGGGCGGTGCACGCGTACGACCCGGTGGCGGACCGCGCCGCCGCGGGCGGGGCCCACCACGGCGCGCTGACCGCGCCGATGCCGGGCACCGTCACCGTGGTCAAGGCCGCGGCCGGCGAGCGGGTGACCCGCGGTCAGACCCTGCTGGTCCTGGAGGCCATGAAGATGGAACACGTGATCGCGGCGCCGCACGACGGCACCGTCAGCGAGCTGCGGGCGAGTGCCGGCGCGACCGTCGCCATGGACGAACTGCTGGCCGTCGTCGTACCCGCCGAGGGCGACGCCGAGAAGGCCGAGGTGGCCCCGTGACCGCGGAGCAGGACGGGACGGCGGCCGAGCCGGGCGTGCTGGAGCTGGGCCTGCCGGACCCGGTGCGCGACCCGTCGCTGCCGGCCCGGGTGCGGATCCACGAGGTCGGCGCGCGGGACGGCCTGCAGAACGAGAGCGGGCTCGTCCCGGTCGAGGTGAAGGCCGAGTTCATCGCCCGGCTGGCCGCCGCCGGCCTGCGCACCGTCGAGGCGACCAGCTTCGTGCACCCCAAGTGGGTGCCGCAGCTGGCGGACGCCGAGGAGCTGATGCCCCGGCTGTCCGGCCTGGCCGGGCGGTACCCGGGCCTGCGGCTGCCGGTGCTGGTGCCGAACGAGCGCGGCCTGGACCGGGCGCTCGCCCACGGCGCGGCGGAGGTCGCGGTCTTCGCCAGCGCCACCGAGACCTTCGCCCGGCGGAACCTCAACCGCTCCGCCGACGAGGCCATGGCGATGTTCCGCCCGGTGGTGGCCCGCGCCACGGCCGCCGGGGTGCCCGTCCGCGGCTACCTCTCGATGTGCTTCGGCGACCCGTGGGAGGGCCCCGTCCCGGCCGCGCAGGTGATCGGCCACGGGCTGCGCCTGCTGGAGATGGGCTGCGCCGAGCTGAGCCTCGGTGACACCATCGGCACCGCCACCCCCGGCCAGGTCACCGCGCTGCTGACCGGCTTCGCCGAGGCCGGGGTGCCGATGGACCGGCTCGCCGTGCACTTCCACGACACCTACGGCCAGGCGCTGGCCAACACGCTCGCCGCGCTGCGCTGCGGGGTGACCGTGGTGGACGCCTCGGCCGGCGGCCTCGGCGGCTGCCCCTACGCGAAGAGCGCCACCGGGAACCTGGCCACCGAGGACCTGGTGTGGATGCTCCACGGCCTCGGCATCGACACCGGCGTCGACCTGGCCGCCCTCGCCGCCACCAGCGGCTGGATGGCCGGGCGGCTCGGACGCCCCAGCCAGTCGCGGACCGTCCGGGCGCTGCTCGGCCCGTCCGCCTGACACACCCCGTCAACACATCGTCACC
The DNA here is from genome assembly GCF_040683455.1 of Kitasatospora sp. NPDC093679. NCBI lineage: Bacteria > Bacillati > Actinomycetota > Actinomycetes > Kitasatosporales > Streptomycetaceae > Kitasatospora > Kitasatospora sp. NPDC093679. Next base: position 132,668 of record NZ_JBFBDW010000019.1, on the reverse strand, counting down.
CCGGCCCGACCGGCCGCGATCCAGGAGGATCCCCATGCTCGACCACCGGCTGAGCACCGAGTACGAAGAGCTGCGACGGACCGTCGCGGAGTTCGCGAACGACCGGGTCGCGCCGAAGATCGGCGAGTACTACGAGCAGAACGAGTTCCCGTACGAGATCGTCCGCGAGATGGGCGAGATGGGCCTGTTCGGCCTGCCGTTCCCCGAGGAGTACGGCGGCATGGGCGGCGACTACTTCGCCCTGGGCATCGCCCTGGAGGAGCTGGCCCGGGTCGACTCCTCGGTCGCCATCACCCTGGAGGCGGCCGTCTCGCTCGGCGCCATGCCGGTGTACCGCTTCGGCACCGAGGAGCAGAAGCGCACCTGGCTGCCGAAGCTGACCTCGGGCGAGATGCTCGGCGCCTTCGGCCTCACCGAGCCGGAGGGCGGCTCGGACGCCGGCGCCACCCGCACCACGGCCCGCTACGACGAGGCGACCGACGAGTGGGTGATCAACGGCACCAAGTGCTTCATCACCAACTCCGGCACGGACATCACCGGCCTGGTCACGGTGACCGCGCTGACCGAGCCGACCACCCGCGCGGACGGGGCGGCGCTCTCGCCCACGCGGGAGATCTCGTCCATCATCGTGCCGGCCGGGACGCCCGGGTTCCAGGTCTCCAAGAAGTACTCCAAGGTCGGCTGGAACGCCTCCGACACCCGCGAGCTCTCCTTCACCGACTGCCGCGTCCCGGCGGCGAACCTGCTGGGCGAGCGCGGCCGCGGCTACGCCCAGTTCCTGCGCATCCTCGACGAGGGGCGCATCGCGATCGCGGCGCTCGCCACCGGCCTGGCCCAGGGGTGCGTCGACCAGTCCGTCGCCTACGCCGGCCAGCGGCGCGCCTTCGGGCGGCCGATCGGCGCCAACCAGGTCATCCAGTTCAAGCTGGCCGACATGGAGATGCGCGCCCACACCGCCCGGCTGGCCTGGCGCGACGCCGCCTCCCGGCTGCTGCACTCCGAGCCGTTCAAGAAGGAGGCCGCGATCGCGAAGCTGTACGCGTCAGAGGCCGCCGTGGACAACGCCCGCGAGGCCACCCAGATCCACGGCGGGTACGGCTTCATGAACGAGTTCCCGGTCGCCCGGTTCTGGCGCGACTGCAAGATCCTGGAGATCGGCGAGGGGACCTCGGAGGTCCAGCGGATGCTGATCGCGCGGGAACTCGGGGTGACCTCCTGACCGGACCGGGTCGACCTCCCCGGCGGTCCGTCAGGGGATGACGATCACCGGGCGGTTGGCGCGGCGCGCCAGCCGCCCGGACACCGAACCGAAGACCTTGCCGAGCAGGCCGCGGGTGCTGCCGACGACGATCGCGTCGGCGGCATACTCGCGGCCGACCTCTTCGATCTCGTGGCAGATGTCGCCGCCGCGCTCGACCAGGATCCACGGCACGCCGGCGAGGAAGTCCGCGCAGGCCAGCTCCAGGCCGAGGATCTCCGTGCGGTGGTCCGGCAGGTCGACGAAGACCGGCGGCTCGCAGCCCGCCCAGACCGTGGCCGGCAGCCGGTTCGCCACGTGCACGATCACCAGGCCGCACTGCGACCTGCGCGCCATGCCGACCGCGTAGGCCAGCGCGCGCTCGCTGGACAGCGAGCCGTCGAAGCCGACCACCACGCCGTGCTGGAACACCGGGTCGCAGGCGCGGGCCGGCTGATCCTCCACCAGGTGCTCGCCGTCGCCCTCGGTGCGGCCCGTCATCGGACCGGGGCCGTCGCTCATCGGGCCGCCTCCGGGCGCTCCGGCGCCCCGTGCACCGCCGTGCCCGCCGCGGCCGGACACCGGGCCGCCCGGGCCCGCTGCGGGGCCGTGTGCCCCCGCCCGGCGCCGCGCGGACAGCGGCCACGCACGGAGGGCCGCCGCACGGGCTGCGGCGAGTGCGGCCCTGCGGGCCTGGGAGCGACCGCCGAGGGGACCGCCGTGGACCGGCAGCGCACCGCCGCCGGCATCCGCACCGGCGGGTACGGGAGGCTCAAAACCAGCCATCGCTCACAGCTGTTCGGGAAGGACGGGCCGACGGAACGCAACAGCGCCGCCGGGGCGGCAGGCCCACCCTCGGCACCGAGCCGATGTCCGCCGAGCACCACTGGATGCGACCTGTTCCTCTCAGAGTACGACGAGCGCGGAACGCGGCCCAGCAGTCGGACCCCGGTGGGCCGGGGTTCCCGCAAAAGGACCGCGTGCGCCGCGCTTTGTGCGCCCCCCGCGCACGCCGGCCGGAGGCCACCTGTCACGGAGGTTCCCAGGAGCTTGACCGACAACCCCCGATAACGCAACAGGCCGAACACACAACGTGATCCGACCGTCATCGAGAGGCACCGGGGCGGTCGTACGAGGCACCGGGGCGGTCACGCGGTGCCGCGACGGAGCCATTCACACCGTTCCCACCAGTGCATTCGCGTCCCGCTCGCCCCGCCCGACACAGCCCCGGCGAAACATCGCGTTCGGCCACCGGCCCGTCACCGTCCGGATTCGGCCAATCCGCCCCGTGGACAGGTCGACGATTGGCAATTGCCAGGTGCATACGTGCCCGCACTGGCAGCATGCTCGACATGCCGCTGCTCCTGTTCGACCTCGACAACACCCTGCTGCACAGGGACGCCGCCTACCGGGCGTGGGCCGTGGACTTCCTGGCCGAACACCGCCTGCCCGCCGCCGACATCGACTGGTTCACCACCATCGACGGCAGCGGGTACGTGCCGCGCAGCACCGTACTGGGCGCCGCGAAGCGCCGCTACGGCCTGGACCACTCGATGGACCTGCTGCTCGCCCACTACCGCCGCGGCATCAACGCGCACATCCACTGCCCCGCCTCCCACCTCGACGCGCTGCACGCCGCCCGGGCCTCCGGCTGGACCCTCGGCATCGTCAGCAACGGCGGCACCAAGCCCCAGGTGGAGAAGATGCGCCGCACCGGGCTCGACCGCCTCGTCGACGGCTGGGTCGTCTCGGAGGAGGCGCGGTGCGTGAAGCCGGACCCGCTGATCTTCGAGATCGCCGCCCGCCGCTGCGGGGTCGCCCCCTCCCCCGGCTGGGAGGCCAACACCTGGATGATCGGCGACCACGGCCCGGCGGACGTGGCGGGCGCCGAGGTCGCGGGGCTGCGCAGCGTCTGGCTGCACCTGGGCCGCCCGTGGGCCGAGCAGGGCTACCGTCCGACGCTGAGCGCCGCCGGGCTGCCGGAGGCCGTCGGCCTCGTCCTCGGCGCCCGCAGCGCGCCCACCGCCGACACCGTCCGGCGCGGGGCCGTCCGGCGCGCCGTGGCGCAGCAGGCCGCCGCCCGGCGGGCCGCCGCGGACCCGGTCGTGCCGGTCACCCCCGTCGTGCAGCTCCCGTCCGTCGTCCAGCTCCCCTCCGTCGGCGGCACCACCCCGCTGGGCGCCGGGCGGGCGCCGGCGCAGTCGGCCGCCGTCCGGCTGAGCCCCGCCGCCGCGGCCGCCCTGCAGGCGCCGGCCGGCCCGCTGCCCGCCGTGGCGCACGCGGGCGTCACCGGCGGCCCGGGGGGCGCGGGCGGCGACGCCCCGGCGCCGGTGCTGACCCGCTTCACCGTGCCGCAGGCGGCCGTCGGACCGGTCGCGGCGGCGGCCGGCTACACGGTCATCGACGACGGCGTCGCCGGGTAGCGCCACCAACGCGCGACGCCGTGCTCGGTGAAGCCGAGCCGGCGGTACAACGGCTCGCCCAGCAGGGTCGAGGTCAGGGTGGCCGGCCGGTCGGGGTGGGCGGACAGCACGGCGGCCACCAGGGCCCGGCCGATGCCGCGCGAGCGGTGCTCGGGGAGGGTCGCCACGGAGTAGAGGCCGACGGCCGTACCGTCGTCGTGGCTGACGCAGGCCCCGGCGGGGCGGCCGTCCACCCGGGCCACCCAGGCGCGGTGGCCGGGGGCGTCCAGCAGCCCGGGCGGCAGCATCGCGCCCCGGACGAACGGCAGCCGGGCGGGCATCGGGAAGCCGTCGACGACCACGCGCTCCACCTCGCCGAGCTGTTCCGGCGACAGCGCCTCGCCGACCGTCAGCCGGCCCGCCGGCTCCCCTCGCCGTCCCCGCGGGGCCGCGGGGACGGCCGCCCCGTCCGCCGCCGGTGCACCGCCGGGCTCACGCACCATCACCGCCTGGCCCAGCGACGCCTCGCAGCCGTGCGGGCGCAGGTCGAGGCTCCCGTACGGGTCCTCCAGGCAGAGCCGTGCCGTCCGCCACCGCCGGAGCACGCCGAGCAACTCCTGCCGCAGCACCCCGGGTTCGCCGTGGGGGCGGGTGACGACGAACCGGTGGACCTCGGCCTCGCCGTCGCAGCGGACCGCGGTGAACCACGGGGTGCGGACGGACTCCCAGCCGTGCACCCGGGCCTGGGCCAGCCAGAAGCCGGCGGCGTTGTCGTTGGCCAGTTCGAGCCGGCTGCGCGTGTCCATGGGGCGACCCTAGCCGCCGGCCGTGTCCCCCGGCGGGGGCTGTCCAGCCCTGCGCAGAAGGGCTCGCACCGGCGCACGGGCGCGTCCTGTGCGCCCCGTTTCGTACCGCCTGTTTTCGGCCAATTTCGATGCGGTGCCCGGGTGTTGGCCAAAGCCGCAGCCCAGGGCCGCCGGTGGGGCCGGCGGGTCCCCGGGTGCCCGGGATCGGTCGTGCGACAACCAGCCAGCGTTGCGCCCGCCCCCTTCCCAGAGGGGTCGACGGGTGCCACGCTTCGTGATCGAATGCATCACGCCAAATTGCCATGTCGACATAGCGTCGGATGGTGAACTTGTCACAACAGCAACGGTCCACCCACTAGATTCGATCTTGGCGGGCAGTGCCGCACCACCACACCACACCACCGAGGGGGCTGGAACGCCTTGAGCAGGGTGAGCAGGAGCGACGCGGGTCCTGACGGCGGTCAGCCGCCGACCGGCCTCCCGGGCCGGTCCGCCAGAGCTGACGGGCCGGCAGCCCGCGCCGCCGCCCCGGGGCGCGCACCCTCCCCGCTCACCGGTTCGCCGCTGCCCGGCCAGACCGGTCCGCACGGCGGCATCCCGTCCGGCAGCACCGTCCTGACGTCCGGTCACCTCTCCCCCTCGGCCGGCTCGCCCTCCGCCTCCGCACCGCACCAGCCGCAGGGCGCCGGTCATCCGCCGCACGGCCAGTTCGGCTCCGGCCACCCGCACTTCGCCGGCGGACCGGCCGACGGCGGCGCGGGCGGGCACGCCGGCCCGGCCGTGCTGTCCGCGCTGCACCACCCCGCCCCCGCCCGCAAGCTGTCCGGCCGCAGGCGCCGGGAGACGGTGGCCGTCCTGATCTTCGGCGGCGCGCCGATCTTCGAGAGCTCGATCCCGCTCTCGGTGTTCGGCGTGGACCGGCAGGACGCCGGGGTGCCCCGCTACCGACTGCTGGTCTGCGCCGGCGAGGAGGGCCCGCTGGCCACCACCGGCGGGCTGACCCTGACCGCCCCCTACGGCCTGGAGGCGCTGTCGCGGGCCGGCACCATCGTCGTCCCGGCCTGGCGCTCGATCTCCCAGCCGCCGCCGGTCGAGGCGATCGCCGCCCTGCGCAAGGCCCACCACGAGGGGGCCCGCATCATCGGCCTCTGCACGGGCGCCTTCGTGCTGGCCGCGGCCGGCCTGCTGGACGGCCGTCCGGCGACCACCCACTGGATGTACGCGCCGACGCTGGCCAAGCGCTACCCGCGGGTCCACGTCGACCCGCGCGAGCTGTTCGTGGACGACGGCGACGTGCTCACCTCGGCCGGCACGGCGGCCGGCATCGACCTCTGCCTGCACGTGGTGCGCACCGACCACGGCGCCGAGGCGGCCAACGCGCTGGCCCGCCGCCTGGTGGTGCCGAACCGGCGCAGCGGCGGCGGACAGGCCCAGTACATCGACCAGTCTTTACCCGAGGAGATCGGCAACGACCCGCTGGCCGAGGTGGTCACCTGGGCGCTGGAGAACCTCAACCAGCAGTTCGACGTCGAGGTGCTGGCGGCCCGCGCCTACATGAGCCGGCGCACCTTCGACCGGCGGTTCCGCACGCTCACCGGCAGCGCCCCGCTGCAGTGGCTGATCACCCAGCGGGTGCTGCAGGCGCAGCGGCTGCTGGAGACCTCGGACCTCTCGGTGGACGACGTCGCCCGGCGCTGCGGCTTCCGCTCACCGGTGGCGCTGCGCGGGCACTTCCGCCGCCAGCTGGGCGTCTCCCCCGCCGCGTACCGGACGAGCTACCGCGCCCGGCGGCCCGCTCCGGCGCAGGCCCCGGCCGGCGTGCCCGTGCAGGGCGGCCCGGTCGACCGGCTCGTCGGCGGCGGCGCGCCGCACCCGGGCGCGGCGGTGGGCCACGGCCCGCACGGCGGTCATCCGCAGGCGGGCCAGCTGCCGGGCGTTCCGGGCCAGGCGCTGCCGGGCGGCCCTTCCGCGATGACCGGCGCGGTGCCGGGCGGTGCGGCCGGGCCGGCGGGTGCCGCACGGCGCCGGCCTCCCGTGGTGCCCGCCCAGCCCGGTCCGGCGACCGGGCGCCGGCCTCGGCCGGCACCGGAGCGGGTCGGCGAGCAGCCCGGCGCGCGGGTCGCCGACCGGCCGGGGGGCCGGACCGACGACCGCACCGGGGGCCGTTCCGCGGACCGTCCGGTGGAGCACGCGGTCGCCGAGGAGAGCGGCTACGAGCAGCCGAGCGCGCGCGGCCAGGGCCAGGGCCACCGGGCCGACCACGCGGCCGCCGGCGGGGCCGGGCATCCGGCGCCGGGCGAGCGGCGGCCCTCCGACCCGTCCGGGGACGGCGAGGGCCCTGCGGGTGCGGCGCGGCGCGACCGGGCGGCCCGGACGCTGTCCGGCTCGCGCGATCGCGCCGTAGGGTGAGTGGCGTGAATGACCGTCTGGTGTGGATCGACTGTGAGATGACCGGCCTCGACCTCGACAGGGACGCCCTGATCGAGGTCGCGGTGCTGGTGACCGACTCCGAGCTGAACGTCCTCGGCGAGGGCGTGGACGTGGTGATCCGTCCGCCCGCGGAGGCGCTGGAGAACATGCCGGACGTCGTGCGCGCCATGCACACGGCGTCCGGGCTGCTCGACGAGCTGGCGGACGGCGTGACCCTGGCGGAGGCCGAGGAGCTGGTGCTGGGTTACATCCGGGAGCACGCCCCGGAGGCCGGCAAGACGCCGCTGTGCGGCAACTCGGTGGCGACCGACCGCGGCTTCCTCTCGCGGGACATGCCGGCGCTGGAGGGCCACCTGCACTACCGGATCGTGGACGTGTCCTCGATCAAGGAGCTGGCCCGCCGCTGGTACCCGCGGGCGTACTACAACAGCCCGCAGAAGGGCGGCAGCCACCGCGCGCTCGCCGACATCCGCGAGAGCATCGCCGAACTCCAGTACTACCGCGAGGCGGTGTTCGTCCCGCAGCCGGGCCCGGACGGGGACGCGGCGCGGGAGATCGCGGCGAAGTACCAGCGGCCCGTCGACTGACCGCCCGCACGGCACGGCATCCGGTGCGCGGCGGCCCGTCGGATGCCGTGCCGCCGCGCCCGGGGCGGGTCCGGCCGGCGGCCCGCCGCGCACCGGCTCCCACCAGAGCATCAGCGCGGGGCCCGGTTCGAAACCCTGGCGCGAGCACCCTCTCGGATCCTGTAGAGTTCTTCCTGTCGGAGCGGGAACGCCCCGAATGATGGTGGGTGTAGCTCAGTTGGTAGAGCACCTGGTTGTGGTCCAGGTGGCCGCGGGTTCGAGTCCCGTCACTCACCCCAGAGCCGGAGGGCCCGATCTCTTCACGAGATCGGGCCCTCCGGCGTTTCCGCGTGCGGGGCAGCGCGGTCCGGAGCGGGCCCGGCCTTCGGCGGGCGGGTCGGACACCCCTCCCCAGCGAAACTACCGGCAAGTAACATGACGGCCATGACCACACCCTCGATCGGGCAGCTGCTCGACTCCACCGTCCCCATGGCCCGCACGCTCAAGCTGGAGTACCTGGAGACGAGCCCCGAGCGGGCCGTGCTCCGGCTGCCGGACCAGCCGGAGTTCCACAACCACGTGGCCGGCCCGCACGCGGGCGCCATGTTCACGCTGGCCGAGTCGGCGAGCGGCTGCATCGTGCTGGCCGCGTTCTCCGACCAGCTGTCGCGGGCCGTGCCGCTCGCGGTGAAGGCCGAGATCGCCTACAAGAAGCTCGCCATGGGCGAGGTGACCGCCACCGCCACCCTCGGCCGCACGGCCGAGGAGGTCGTCGCGGAGCTGGACAAGGGCGAGCGGCCCGAGTTCCCGGTCACCGTGGAGATCACCCGCGCCGACGGCGCCGTGACCGGCGTGATGACCATCACCTGGACGCTCCGCCCCAACGGCTGAGCCCCCGGCAACCCGGCCGCGGCGGCCGGGCACCCGGCGGCCGTCCGGCCACCGCCCCGAGCCCCCGCCCGGCCCGGACGGCGGACCGGGCGGCCGGTGCCGTTCCGGGCCGGGGCGGCGCCGGGCTCAGGCGGAGTCCCGCACCACCAGCTCGGTGGCGAGCACCACCTGCCGCCGTGCGCGGCCCCGTTCGGCGATCTCGTCGAGCAGCAGGCGGGCCATCGTCCGCCCCATCTCCTCGATCGGCTGCCGGACGCTGGTCATCGGCGGGTCGGTGTGCCGGGCCACGATCGAGTCGTCGAAGCCGATCACCGCGACCTGGTCGGGCACCCGGCGGCCCGCCGCACGCAGCACCTGCATCGCGCCCGCGGCCATCAGGTCGGAGGCGCAGAAGACGCCGTCCAGGTCGGGCCGACGCTCCAGCAGCTCACGCATCGCCAGCCGGCCGCCCTCCTCGGTGAAGTCGGCGAGCCCGACGAGTTCCTCGTCGTAGGGCCGGCCAGCCTGCTCCAGGGCCCGGCGGTAGCCGCCGAGTCGGGCCTGGGCGACCTCCATGTCCAGCGGGCCGGTGATGGTCGCCACCTCGCGGCAGCCGCGGCGCAGCAGGTGCCGGACGGCCATCCGGGCGCCGCCCGCGTTGTCGGCGTGCACGTAGCTCAGCGGCTCCAGGTCGCCGCGGCGGCCGGCCAGCACGGAGGGGATCTCCAGGCTCTCCAGGAGGCTCGGCAGCGGGTCGTCCTGATGCACGGAGACGAGGAGTACGCCGTCCACCCGCTGTGCGGTCAGATAGGCCGAAAGTCGTTCCCGTTCACGCTGGTTGCGGACCAGAATCAGCAGCAGCTGCATGTCGGTCTCGGCGAGCTCCGCCGAGACGCCGCTGATGATGTCGGAGAAGTAGGGCTCGGAGAAGAGCCGGGTCTCCGCCTCGGGCACCACCAGGGCGACCGAGTCGGTGCGCGAGGTGACCAGGGTGCGGGCGGCCCGGTTGGGCACGTAGCCGAGTTCGGCGATGGCGGCCTGGACGGCCTCGCGGGCCTTGTCGCTCACCCGGGGCGAGCCGTTGATCACCCGGGACACCGTGCCGCGCCCGACCCCGGCCAGCGCGGCCACCTCCTCCAGCGTGGGGCGCGCGGAGCTCCTGCCGCCCGCCCCGGCGCCGCCCACGGGCCCTGCGGGGGGCTGTGCGGTCTGGCTCATCGCTCACCTCTTGGAAGTCCTCATGGCGCCTTGCGGGCCGATTGCTGCTCATTGTGGCCGGTTTCGGCCGCCGGGGAACCCGCGGGACGGCCGCGCTCCCCCCGACCGGGCCCGTCGCCCGGTCCGACCGGCCGGCGGGGCCCCGTGCCCGACCGTACGCGGAAGTCCGCGCGGGCCGGAGACCGGTGTCGCCAGGACACCGTTTCGCGACTCCCAGGACACGCTCCGGCAACGGATACGACGTCAGCCCTTGACACCCGACCCCGCGACGAAGGAACCTTCCGGCATGCGCTGTGGGAGCGCTCCCACACTCTAGTGGCGAATCGCCCCCGGCAACAGCGCCCCCACCGCGGTCCGACGGGCACGTCCGGCGGACCACCGGCACCGGTCTCCCGCGGTCGGCACGGCCGCGACCGGCCCGCACGCCCCGGCAACGCCCGGGACATCCGAAACACCCGGGCAACACCCCGGCAGCCGCACCGCACCACCTTCCGAAGCCGCACCGCACCACCCACCGCGCAGCACCACCCGATGCCCCACCCGGAACAAGGAGAACGCCATGCGCAGCACTTCCCGCCCCCGCAGAGCGGCCGTCCTGGCCACCGCCGTCATCGCCTCCTCCGCCCTGCTGCTCACCGCGTGCAGCAGCAGCGGCGACAAGGGCGGGTCGGACGGCGCGTCGTCGGCCGCGGGCGAGAAGATCACCCTGACCGTCGGCGACTTCGGCACCTTCGGTTACAAGGAGGCCGGCCTCTACGACGAGTACATGGCCGCCCACCCGAACGTCACCATCAAGGCGGACACCACCCAGGACGGCCAGAAGTACTGGGACGCCCTGACCACGCACCTCGCCTCGGGCAGCGGCCTCTCCGACATCCAGGCCGTCGAGGTCGGCTACATCGCGCAGGCCACCGGCACCCTCGGCGACAAGTTCACCGACCTCTCCAAGACCGACGGCGTCAACGCGGGCGCCTGGCTGCCGTGGAAGTCGAAGCAGGCCACCACCGCCAAGGGCTCGCTGATCGGCCTCGGCACCGACATCGGCCCGATGGCCGTCTGCTACCGCAAGGACCTCTTCCAGCAGGCCGGCCTGCCGACCGACCGCACCGAGGTCGCCAAGCTGTGGGCGGGCGACTGGTCGAAGTTCGTCGACGCCGGCAAGCAGTACCAGGCCAAGGCCCCGGCCGGCACCTTCTTCACCGACTCGGCGAGCGGCCTGTTCAACGCCGCGCTCTCGGCCGAGACCCAGCAGTACTCGGACGACTCCGGCAAGCTCGTCTACAAGGACAGCGCCGGCGTCAAGAAGGCCTGGAACGTGGCCGTCAGCGCCTCGCAGGCGAAGATCAGCGCCGGTCTGCGCCAGTTCCAGGACAACTGGAACTCCGCGTTCGCCAACGCCAAGTTCGCCACCGTGGTCTGCCCGTCCTGGATGACCGGCATCATCAGCAAGTACTCCGGCGACTCCGGCAAGGGCAAGTGGGACATCGCCGCCCCGCCGGTCGCCTCCAACTGGGGCGGCGCCTTCCTGACCGTCCCGAAGGCCGGCAAGCACCAGAAGGAGGCCGCGGCGCTCGCCGCCTGGCTGACCGCGCCGGAGCAGCAGGCCAAGGTCTTCACCAAGGTCGGCAACCTGCCCTCGACCACGGCCGGCCTGGAGCTGCCCGCCGTCCAGAGCGCCAAGCTCGACTACTTCGGCGACACCCCGACCGGCCAGATCTTCGCCTCCACCGCGAAGAGCATCCAGCCCGCCCCGATCGGCGAGCAGGACGGCACCGTCAAGACGATCATCACCGACAACGGCATCCTCGACATCGAGGAGCACGGCACCGACCCGGCCAAGGCCTGGGCGAACGTCGTGAAGCTGGTCGACGACAAGGTGAACGGCTGACCCACCCCGGACCGGCGACCCGCCGGTCCGCCCGCCCGGCCGGGCCCCGCGCCCGGCCGGGCACCCGCACCACCGCCGACAGCCACTCCCGGGAAGGACCTACCCAGTGGCCACCTCCATCCGAGCCGCGGCCGAGGACGGCTCGGCGCCGACCACCGCACCCGGCGGCCCCCGCACCCCGGCCGCCCCGCAGCGCTCCGCCTGGCGCTCGCGCCTCTACCGACTCGACCTCAAGGCGTCGCCGTACGCGTACATCGCGCCGTTCTTCCTCTGCTTCGCCGCGTTCGGCCTGTTCCCGCTGATCTGGACGGGCTGGCTCTCGCTGCACCGCGTCGACCTGCTCAACCAGGACGTCATGGACTGGCGCGGCATCGACAACTACACCCGGCTCTGGGAGACCGACCAGTTCTGGACGGCCCTGCGGAACACCTTCACCATCGGGGTGCTCTCCACCGTCCCGCAGCTGCTGATGGCCCTGGGCCTGGCGCACCTGCTGAACTACCGGATGCGCGGCCGCGGCTTCCTGCGGGTGGCGGTCCTCGCCCCGTACGCGACCTCGATCGCCGCGGCGACCCTGGTCTTCGTCCAGCTGTTCAACCCGGACTACGGGATGATCAACTGGCTGCTCTCCATGGTGGGCGTCGACCGCACCGACTGGTACTCGGAGAGCTGGCCGTCCCAGATCGCCATCTCCACCATCGTCACCTGGCGGTGGACGGGCTACAACGCGCTGATCTACCTGGCCGCCATGCAGGCCGTGCCGAAGGACCTCTACGAGGCCGCGAGCCTGGACGGCGCCTCGCGCTGGCAGCAGTTCACCAAGGTGACCATCCCCTCGATCCGCCCCACCATCCTGTTCACGATCATCGTGTCGACGATCGGCGCCACCCAGCTCTTCGGTGAGCCGCTGCTCTTCGGCGGCGGTGTCGGCGTCAGCGGCGGCTCCGCCCACCAGTACCAGACCCTCGGCCTCTACATGTACGAGCTGGGCTGGCCCAGCCGTCAGCTGGGCCGGGCCTCGGCGGTGGCCTGGACGATGCTGCTGATCCTGCTGCTGATCGGTGCGGTCCAGACCCTGATCGCCCGCCGCAACCGCACCAAGCTGGGAGGCTGAACCATGGCCGTCATCTCCACCGCCCCGCTGCGCCGGCGGCTGCGCCCCGGCGCCGGCGACCAGGACAAGGCTGGCCCGCTGACGTACGCGGTCCTCGCGGTCGCCGCCGTGGTCTCGCTCTTCCCGCTGTACTGGACGTTCGTCGCCGCCAGCAACACCGGCGAGCGGGTGGCCCAGTCGCCGCCGCCGATGCTGCCCAGCGGCGAGCTCTGGACCAACATCACCACCGCCTGGAACCAGGCGGACATGGGCAAGGCGCTGCTGAACTCCACCGTCGTCGCGGGCTGCGTCTCGCTCTCCACGGTGCTGTTCTCCACCCTCGCCGGCTTCGCCTTCGCCAAGCTGCGGTTCCGCGGCCGCAACGCGCTGCTGACCCTGGTCGTCGCCACCATGACCATCCCGCCGCAGCTCAGCGTGATCCCGCTGTACCGGATCATCACCGACCTGAACTGGGGCAACCAGCTCAAGGCCGTGATCCTGCCCTCGCTGGTGGCCGCGTTCGGCGTCTTCTTCATGCGGCAGTTCCTGCTGGAGGCGCTCCCGCTGGAGCTGATCGAGGCCGCCCGGGTGGACGGCGCGCACAGTCTGCGGATCATCTGGCACGTCGTGCTGCCGATCGCGCGTCCCGCGATGGCCGTGCTGGGCATGCTGGTGTTCGTGCAGTCCTGGAACGACTTCTTCTGGCCGTTCGTGGTGCTCACCCAGCAGAACCCGACCGTCCAGGTCGCGCTGTCCTCCATCGGCGGCGGCAGCGGCCACGACATCAACCAGGCGGTGATCATGACCGGCGCACTGGTGGGGACCCTGCCCCTGCTGCTGATCTTCGCCGTCCTGGGCAAGCACATCGTCGGCGGCATCACGGCCGGCGCGGTGAAGAGCTGACCCGCCGTCCATCCCGTCCCACACCTGACTATGGGAGCGCTCCCGTATGACCGTCACCGATCCGCACACCCCGGCCGACCTCGCGGCCGAGGACCGAGCCGGCGCCTTCCCGCCGGGGTTCGCCTGGGGCGCGGCCACCGCCGCCTACCAGATCGAGGGCGCCGCAGCCGAGGACGGCCGCACCCCCTCGATCTGGGACACCTTCAGCCACACCCCGGGCAAGGTCGCCAACGGCGACACCGGCGACACCGCGGTCGACCACTACCACCGCTTCCGCGAGGACGTCCGGATGATGGCCGACCTCGGACTCACCGCCTACCGGTTCTCGCTCTCCTGGCCGCGCATCCAGCCCACCGGCCGCGGTCCCGCCGTCGAGCGCGGGCTCGACTTCTACCGGGCCCTGGCCGACGAGCTGCTCGCCCACGGCATCACCCCGGTCGCCACCCTCTACCACTGGGACCTCCCGCAGGAGCTGGAGGACGCCGGCGGCTGGCCGAACCGGGAGACCGCGTACCGCTTCGCCGAGTACGCCGGCCTCGCCGCCGAGGCCCTCGGCGACCGGATCGGCATCTGGACCACCCTCAACGAGCCCTGGTGCAGCGCCTTCCTCGGCTACGCCTCCGGCGTGCACGCCCCCGGCCGCACCGACCCGGGCGACTCGCTGCGCGCCGCCCACCACCTCAACCTCGGCCACGGCCTCGCCGTCGGCGCCCTGCGCGCCGCGCTGCCCGCCTCCGCCCGGCTGGCCGTCTCGCTCAACCTGCACGCGGTGCGGCCGCACAGCCCGCACCCGGGCGACCTGGAGGCGGCCCGCCGGATCGAGGCGGTCGGCAACCGGATCTGGACGAGCCCGATGTTCAAGGGCCGCTACGACGAGGACCTGCTCGCCGACACCGCCCACCTCGTCGACTGGGACGCCCTGGTGCAGCCCGGCGACCTCGCCGAGATCTCCCGGCCGCTCGACCTGCTCGGCCTCAACTACTACAACCCGACGCTGGTCTCCTCGGTCGAGAACGCCGAGAACCTGCCGCGCCACGACGGGCACGGCGAGAGCTCCTTCTCGCCCTGGCCGGGCGCCGACGACGTCGCCTTCCACCTCGCGCCCGGCGAGGTCACCGCGATGAACTGGCCGATCGACCCGACCGGCCTGTCCGACTCGCTGATCGCGCTGCACCGCGAGTTCGGCCTGCCGCTGATGGTCACCGAGAACGGCGCCGCCTTCGAGGACACCGTCTCCGCCGACGGCAGCGTCCACGACCCGGAGCGGGCCGCCTACGTGAAGGGTCACCTCGGCGCCGTCTCCGACGCGATCGCCGCCGGCGCCGACGTCCGCGGCTACTTCCTGTGGTCGCTCATGGACAACTTCGAGTGGGCGTACGGCTACGAGAAGCGCTTCGGCATCGTCCACGTCGACTACGACACCCTGGTGCGCACGCCCAAGACCAGCGCCCGCTGGTACTCCGAGGCGATCCGCACCGGCCGCCTGGACCACGGCATCCCGTCCGCGTGATGACGGTGCGTCACCACGCCGCGTGACTCCGACCGGGTTCGCTCGTTCTCCTCTCACGTGCGACACCGTCACGCGGCACCACCGCGGCCCGACCGCCCCCACGGCGGACCTCCCCACCGGGACGTCCGCCGACGGGCCGGAAAGCTGGCGGCCGGCGGCGCGATCCTCGCCCAGCTGTGGGGGTTTGGGTTGGGGGTCTGCGACGCCGCAGCCGCCGAAGGGCCGGGGCCCGGCCTGACCGACCAGGTCGGTGCCCCGGCCCTCCTCCACCGCCTCGGCGGGGACGCCGTCCCCGTCGTCGAGCAGCAGACCGGGCCGGTCGAGGAGGTGCTCCGGGACCGGATCAGGGTGGACGGCCTCCCCCTACCGGGACAGGCCGCCACCGTGCCCGACGCCTTCGCCATCGCCGCCGTTCTGCTCCCCGCCGTCCCCCCGTCTCCCCGGGGGGACGGCGGTGCCGTTTCCGCCCCCGCCGCGGCCCCGGACGCCCCTGCCGACCCCGGCCCCGCCGCCCCGTCCGCGGCGCCCGCACCCGCCGGGGCCTCCGCCGCCGGGGGTGCCGCACCGGCCCCCCGGCCGGCCGCGGAGCCCGCACCGGCACTGCGGCCGGTGGCCGCCGGCGCCGCCCGCGGGACGTCCGCAGAACGGCCCCGGCCCGCCACCGGCGAGGACGCCTTCGGTGCCGCGCCCGCCGTCCGGGCCGGGGGCGCGGACGCCGTCGCGGTGGCCGTCCCGATCCTGGCGGGGCTGCTGCTCACCGCCCTCGCCACGTACAAGCACCGCGGACTGCCCAGCGGCCACTGACGGCGTCCGGGACGCCGCGCCGGCCCGGGATCAGTGGAAGACGCCTGGCGGGGGTGCCGGCGAGGGGACGGCCGAGTCGTCCGTGACCGCGGCGGCCCCCGCGGTGAAGTCCGCCAGGGCACGGCCGTGTTCGACCCGGCCCAGCGCCGCGTCCGAGGCGACCTTGCGGCCCAGCTCCTCCAGCGGCAGCGGCGCCGTCCCGGCCACCAGGATCAGGTTCCCGAACCGGCGGCCGCGCAGCACCGCCGGATCCGCCACCAGGCACACCTCCGGGAACACCGCGAGCAGGGTCGCGGTCTGCGCCCGGGCGAAGGCCAGTGACGAACCGTCGGTCACGTTCACCACCAGGCGCCCGCCGGGGGCGAGCGCCCGGGCGGCCAGCGCGGCGAACTCCACGGTGGCGCAGTGCGCCGGCACCCGCGCACCGGAGAAGACGTCGGCGACCACCAGGTCGGCGCCGCCCTCCGGGGCGCGCTCCAGCACCGCCCGGGCGTCCGCGCCGCGCACCTTGATCTGCCAGCCGCGCTCCAACGGCAGTTCGGTGCGGACGAGCTCGGTCAGCGCGGTGTCGATCTCGGCGACCTGCTGCCGGGAGCGCGGCCGGGTGGCCGCCACGTAGCGGGGCAGGGTGAGGGCGCCGCCGCCCAGGTGCAGGACGGTGATCGGGCGGCCGGGCGGGGCGGCGAGGTCGATCAGGTGGCCGATCCGGCGCTGGTACTCGAAGCCGAGACGGGTCGGGTCGTCCAGGTCGACCAGGGACTGCGGGGCGCCGTCCAGCAGCAGCTGCCAGGCCCGCGGCCGGTCCCGGTCCGGCTTCAGCTCCGCCGTCCCGGAGTCCACCCGCACCGCCAGCGGCCCCTGCCGGTGGCTGCGTCCCTCCGCCCCCGTCGCCTCCGGCACCGCCTCGGCCCTGCCCCTGCCACGTCCCATGCCCCCGATTATCCAGGGGCGCGGGGCGGGGCGGTGCACCACGAGGGGCGCCGGGAGCTGCGCGGATCACAGGACCCCGACCGTACGCCTTCCCGCAACCGCCGGTGCCCCCGGCGGCCGGCCCGGGCGGGGCCGCCCGTCTCAGAAGGGGCCGAGGCCGCCCGCGGTGAGGGTGCAGGCGGCTTCGCACAGGGCCGACCGCAGCACCCAGGCGTCCGTGGGCCGGGCCGACGCCTGCGGGCCGGCCGGGGCCATGATCCACCGGGGGTCGGTGGCGGGCAGCAGGACGGCGCCGGGGCTGCAGGAGCTGCCGGGGAGGTGCCAGCCGCGGGCGGTTCCGGCGGGGACGAGGAAGGAGACGGCGGCGCCGCCGCGGCTCTGCAGGACGGCGCCGCAGGCGCCGCGGAGCCGGAGGATGTCGACGGCCTCCAGGCCGTGCCGCACCGAGACGGTGACGGTGTCGTAGCCGGTCCCGGCCGCTGCGCCGGCCGTCGACCGTCCGGCGGACCGGGCACCCGTGGTGCCGCCCCCGCCGGCCGACCGGCTGCCGTCCGTGCCCTCCGGCAGCAGGGCCGGGGCCACTCCGGCGGGCAGCCCGGGGGCGCTCGGCCGGCGGTGCTGCGGTGCTCGGGCGGCCATTGGGGACCTCCTGTCGTCAGGTCGGACGCCCGGGCCCGCTCGTGTGGGGGGACGGGATGCGGGGCGTCCACGTAACAGGACAACGCGGATGGGGCACGCAAAGCCACGGGCGTGTGCGTGGCAAGACATGGCATTTCATGGCAGAACCGGGCACCGCCGAGGGGTTTATCCGTGTTTGCCCCGTACGGTTCCGCTCACCCGCCGCATCCGTGCGGTGACTGCCGGTACTGTCGTGGCGGCACCGAGCGGACCCTCCACCGGCCCGCAGGCGCGGCGTTCGCCGCGGCGCCACCCTGCACGACTCTCGGAGCGCAGCCATGGCAGCCAGGAGTCCCGGCGGGCCCAGGCCCGAGCCGGCCGTTCCCAACACCGTGATGCGCGAGCTGCGCGGCGACCTCTCCCCGGGGGAGTTCGCCACCGCGGTGCGCCGGGCAGCCCGGGAGATCGGCGAGCACGTGTCCTGCGACGCGCGCTACGTCGGCCGGGTCGAGTCGGGTGAGATCCGCTGCCCCAACTACGCCTACGAGCGGGTGTTCCGGCACATGTGGCCGG
Organism: Kitasatospora sp. NPDC093679; assembly: GCF_040683455.1. Taxonomy (NCBI): domain Bacteria; kingdom Bacillati; phylum Actinomycetota; class Actinomycetes; order Kitasatosporales; family Streptomycetaceae; genus Kitasatospora; species Kitasatospora sp. NPDC093679. Next base: position 114,820 of record NZ_JBFBDW010000019.1, on the reverse strand, counting down.
GCCGGTCGCTGGCCGACCTGGGCTTCGTGCCGCGGACGTCCGTCCGCGGCCGCCCTGCGGAGGCCGCGGTGCCGGCCGTGTCCGCTCCCGGCGTTCCGCACCACTGCGACGAGGAGAACGACGACGTGCACCGCCGTACGTTCCTGACCGGCGGCCCGACCGCCCTGGCGGCCGCCCTGGGCCTGGACGGCGCCGCTCCGGCCGCCGCCTTCGCCGGGCCGGCCGCCCTGCCCGTGCCCGCGCCCCGCCGGGTGGGTCAGGCCGAGATCGAGGGGGTCGAGCGGGCCGTCCGGGAGATCCGGCTGCTGGACGACGCGCAGGGTGCGGACGCCCTGTTCGAGCGGGCGGGGCAGTCGCTGCGCAGCGCGTACGTCCTGTTGAACGAGGGGACGTACTCGGCCTCGGCGGAGCGCAGGCTGCAGTCGGGCGCCGGTGAACTGGCGATCTCGGTGGGCTGGTTGGCGCACGACTCGAACCGGCTGGCGGACGCCAGGTCGTTCTACTCGGAGGCGCTGGCCACCGCGCGGATGGCGGGGGACGCGGCGCTGGAGGCGCACGTGTTCTGCAACAGCGCGTTCCTGGCGCGGGACGCCGGTCGGCCGCGGGAGGCGCTGCGGGCCGCCCAGGCGGGTCAGGCCGCGGCGAAGGGGCTCGGGTCGGCCCGGCTGCTGGCGCTGCTGTCGCTGCGCGAGGCGGGCGGCTGGGCGGTGCTGAGGGACCGTCCGTCCTGCGAGCGGGCGCTGGCGCGCGCGTCGGCGCTGTTCCAACGGGGGCCGTCGGAGGCGGACCCGGAGTGGATGTCCTTCTTCGGCGAGGCCGAGCTGGCCGGGCTGGAGGCGCAGTGCTGGTCGGCGCTGGGCGAGTGGGAGGTCGCCGGGCGGCGGGCGGAGCTGGCGATGGCGCTGCAGGAGCCGCAGTTCGTCCGCAACCGGGCGCTGTACACGGCGGAGCTGGCGCACGACCGGCTGGGCCTGGGCGACCTGGCGGGTGCGGCGGGGCACGGCTCGGCGGCGGTGGTGCTGCTCGGCGGTGTCCGCTCCGCGCGGATCCGGGCGATGCTGGCGGGCACCGCCGGGCGGCTGCGCGGGCACGGCGCGGTGCCGGAGGTGGCGGAGTTCCTGTCCGCGTACGACGGTGCGGTGGGGGCGGCCTGACGGTCCGTACGGGACGGACCGCCGGGTGCGGCCGTCAGCCGAGGTGGCTGTGGTCGTTCCAGATCTCGACGGCGGGCAGGCCGTACTCCCAGGAGAGCACCGAGAGGGCGGCGGTTCCGAGCTTGAAGCGCTGGGCGTTCTCGGGCGCCATGCCGAGCCAGCGCGCGGTGAGGATGCGCAGCAGGTGGCCGTGGGCGAAGAGCACCACGTCGCAGTCGGCGGCGTGCATGGTGGTGGTCTCGGGGTGGGGGACGCCGTGGGTGCCGTGGAGCTCTTCGAGGAAGCCGTCGACGCGGGCGGCGACCTCGGAGAGCTTCTCGCCGCCGGGGACGCCGTCGCGCCAGATCAGCCAGCCGGGCTGGTCGGTCTCGCGGATGTCGTGGCCGGTGCGGCCCTCGTACTGGCCGTAGTCCCACTCCAGGAGCTCGGGGCGGTCGACGGCGCGGGCGCCGAAGCCGGAGAGTTCGGCGGTCTCGCGGGCGCGGGAGAGCGGGCTGGTGTAGACGACGGCGTCGGTGAGGCCGTTCCAGGGGGCGCGGGCGAGCCGCTTGCCGAGGGCGCGCGCCATCGCGCGGCCCTCCTCGGTGAGGGGCACGTCGGTGCGGCCGGTGTGTTGGCCGGTGGCCGACCATGCGGTCTCGCCGTGGCGGACGAGCACGATGCGGGCGGGCATGGGTGGACTCCTCGCAGCAGGGTTCGCGGCGGCCTGCTCGCCATTGAGGGCCGGGTCACCATGATCCCGCACCCCGCGGCCGCCCGCCGGTGGGGGCCGTTCTGTCGCCCGCTCGCCTCCGGGCCCTCCTGACCCGGCGCCGACGGTCGTCGCTCCGTCGCTGCGCTCCCCCCCCGCCTCCCTTTCGGCACCGGTGGGCCTTCGGCTCGGGGCGGGGTGGGGCCGGGGCGGGCCGATCCGGAGGTCCCACCCCCGATTGTCGGTGGCGGATGCAACACTGGGCCGCACCATGAACGTCTCGCTCCTGGGGCAGTCAGAGCCGCTCGCGCAGCGGCTCTCCGAGCTGCGCGGCCGGGCGCCGCAGCGCAGTCTCGACGCCCGCGCCCTCGCCGCGCTCGCCGCCAATCCGGGCTGCCGCCGCCGCTCGCTGCTGGACGCCGCCGGCGTCGACAAGGGCGCCGTCGCCCGGCAGTTGGGGCGGCCGGCCCCGTTCGGCCAGTCCCCGTTCGCGCTCGCCCGCGGCAACGTCTTCGAGGCCCGGCTGAAGGACGACGGCTACGCGGCGCTGCTCGAACCGCTCCGCCGCCACCTCGGCCTGCCGGAGGAGAGCGGCACCCCGCTCGCCGTGCCGGACCTGCTGCGCCGCTCCTCGCCGGCCGTGCGCGCGGAGCGCACCCGGGAGGCGCTCGCCGAGGCGGCGGCCGACCCCGCGCTCTGGACGCTGCTGGACCACCCGATGCTCCGGCTGACGGTGGCCGGCAGCCCGGCCCACCTGGAGCCGGACGCGGTGCTGGTGCACGGCGGCCGCTGCACGGTGGTGGAGATCAAGTCCTTCCCGGTGCTGGACGGCTCCGCGGACCCGGCCAAGGTCGGCGCGGCGGCCCGCCAGGCGGCGGTGTACGTGCTGGCGCTGCAGGAGACGGCCGCGGCACTGGCCGGGGTGCCGGCCGAGTCGGACCCGTACCGCGCGCAGGAGCTGCCCGGCAGCCCGTCGACCACGGTGCTGCTGGTCTGCCCGAGGGACTTCTCCAACCGGCCGACCGCGGCCGCGGTGGACGTCCGCCGCGAGCTCGCGACCACCCGGCGCCAGCTGTCCCGGATGACCGGCATCGGGCAGCTGGTCGCCGCCCTGCCGGAGGGCACCAGCTTCGACCTGGCGCCGGACGAGGGCGGCGCGCCGACCCGGCCGGCCGAGGAGCTGGCGGCCGCGGTGGGCTCCGTCCCGGCCGCGTACAGCCCGGACTGCCTCTCCACCTGCGAGCTGGGCTTCCACTGCCGCGCCCAGGCCCGCTGCTCGGACGTGGTGGAGCAGCTGGGCCGCGGGGTGCGCGGCGAGCTCGGCTCGATCCGCACGGTCGGCGCGGCGCTGGCCGCCGCCGGCGCGGAGCCGGGCGGCCCGGCGGAGGACGCGGAGGTCGACGAGGCGTCCGCCCGGCTGCGGTACGCGGCCGCGCTGCGCGCCGAAGCCCTCGGGCAGGTGGTCCGGTGAGCCGCGCGGGCCGCGCGATCCGCCGGCGGTGGGCCCGGTGAGCCTGCTCTCCACCCTGGCCCGGCTGCAGGCCGTCCGCAGCGGGCGGGCCGAGCCGCTGGCGACGGTGCGCCACCGCCACGTGTCGGAGCGTCCGATGGTCGTGGTGCCGCTGGCCGCGGCGGGCGAGGCCGGCGCGCCGCTGGCGGTGATGCTGGGCACCGACCGGGCGGCCCCGCGGCTGCACATCGTGCCGCAGCCGCTCAACCGCGACCAGCGCTTCGACTTCCTGGCCCGCTTCGGCGCGGACCTGCTGCCGTACCTGGAGTCCTTCGCCGACGAGGTGGAGCACGTCGAGGGCACCGAGCGGGACGCGGAGACGGGTGAGAAGAACCCGGTGGTGCGGGAGCTGTGCGCCGACGCTCCGCAGCTGATCGTGCCGAACACCGGCTCGGTGCGGCACCTCGCGCTGATCGGCCGCTCCACGCGCTTCCGCCGCACCGCGGAGGACGTCGACCCGGGCCCCTACCCGGCGCCCACCCAGGTGCCGCTGCTGGGCCGCTGGCTGACCCACCTCACCGACCGTGCGCAGGTGCCCGGCTCCAGCCTGCTGCTGCCGATGACGGCGCTGCTCTCCCGGCACTGGGCGACCGGGCAGAGCCACCTCGAGGACCAGCACCTGGCCGCCCTGCTGGCCTGGCACCTGGCACCGGCCGGGCTGACCGGCGCGGAGGCCGCCGAGCGGGCCGAGAGCGAGCGGGACGTGCACGGGCAGCTGGTGCACCCGCCGGCCGGTCCGGCCACCGACCCGAAGTTCGACGAGCTGGTGCTGGCGCCGGCGATCGTCCGGCACGACGCGGCGCTGGCCGCGGCCCGGGCGGCCGCCCCCGCGGACGCCGCCCGGGCGGAGCTGGTGGTCAAGCGGGCCGCGGAGCAGCTGCACGGGGTGCTGGAGCAGGTGCTGCTGCCCACCTGGGCGGACGTCTGGCAGGGGCTCGACCTGCTGCGGGCGCTGCCGGAGGGCGGGCACGTCGCGGAGCGCTGGGAGGGCGACCGCTGGTCGTACACCGGCCACCGGGACCGGCTGGCCGCCGGCGAGCCGCCGCAGCCGAAGCAGGACGACGCGGTGACGGCCGCCCGCAAGCTGGCCCAGCGCGAGCGCGAGCAGGTCCGGCTGGAGGTGCAGGAGGCGCTGGACGACCCGCTGGCGATGGCCGAGCACCGGCTGACCGGCGAGGCGTTCGCGGGCGAGGTGGTCGCCGTGGTGCCGGAGTACGACACCTCGGGCCGGTCGGCGAAGCCGCGGCCGCTGCTGGTGGTGCACACCGCGGACCGTCCGCACGCGGACACCGGGCGGGAGGTGCACCGGGTCGGCGCGGCGACGCCGCAACGCGGGGTGGTCGCGGGCTTCGACCCGGACGGGGGCACCGTCACGGTGCGGGTGGTGTCCGGGATGGGCCGGCGCAAGGAGCCGGAGCCGGGCAGCCTGCCGGAGGTCGGCGAGCGGGTGGTGTTCACGCTCTTCGAGCTGACGCCCCGCCAGTCGGCGCCGCTGCCGGATCCGGAGGACACCCCGTGGACGCACGGCGGCCCTCCGGGTGCCGCTCCGATGTCGGCGAACAGTACGGAAGAGTGGGAATGACCGCGGGCATGACTGCCGATCAGGCGCCGGGCGCCGTCGCCGACGCCGCCGTGGCGGCGATCCTGGAGGCCGCGGTGCGGCCGGCACCGGGTGCGCCGCGCGGGGTGGTGGTGGACTCCCCGCCGGGCGCGGGCAAGTCGACGCTGGTGGTCCGCGCGGCGCGCGAGCTGGTGGCCTCCGGCGAGCGGCTGATGATCGTCGCGCAGACCAACAGCCAGGTCGACGACCTGGTGGACCGGCTGGCCGCCAAGGGGCCGGACCTCACCGTCGGCCGGCTGCACGCGGGCGACTCCCGGCCCGCGCCGGAGGCCCTGCGGCACGGCAACGTGACGGCCTCGGAGAAGGTCGCCGACCTGCTGGAGCACGACGTGGTGGTCTCCACGGCGGCGAAGTGGCAGTGGGTGCGCACCGAGGCGCCGTGGCGGCACGCGATCGTGGACGAGGCGTACCAGATGCGCTCGGACGCGCTGCTGGCAGTCGCCCGGCTGTTCGAGCGGGCGCTGTTCGTCGGCGACCCCGGCCAGCTGGACCCGTTCACCGTGGTCGGCACCGACCAGTGGGCCGGGCTGTCGTACGACCCGTCGAGCAGTGCGGTGGTGACGCTGCTCGCGCACAACCCGGCGATCCGGCCGCACCGGCTGCCGGTGTCCTGGCGGCTGCCGGCCTCGGCGGCGCCGCTGATCTCCGCGGCGTTCTACCCGTACACGCCGTTCCGGTCGGGGACGGGGCCGGGCGAGCGGCGGCTGGCGGCCTCCGTCCGGGCGGACGGCACGCCGGTGGACGCGGCGATCGACGAGGCGGTGGAGAGCGGCTGGGCGCTGCTGGAGCTGCCCGCGCGGCACACCGTGCGGACGGACCCGCAGGCGGTGGCGGCGGTGGCGGCGGTCGTCCGGCGGGTGCTGGACCGCGGGCTGACGGCGCACTCCGAGCAGGGGTCCGCCCCGGTCGCGCCGGGCCGGATCGCGGTGGGCACCGCGCACCGGGACCAGGCGGCGGCGGTGCGGCAGGCGCTGGCGGCGCTGGACGTGCCGGTGGACCCGGCGGCCGGTCCGGCGGTGACGGTGGACACCGCGAACCGGCTGCAGGGCCGCGAGTACGACGTCACGGTGGTGCTGCACCCGCTGTCGGGGCGGCCCGACGCGACGGCCTTCCACCTGGAGACCGGCCGGCTGTGCGTGCTGGCCTCGCGGCACCGGCACGCCTGCATCGTGGTGGCCCGGGCCGGCATCGCCGAGCTGCTCGACGAGCACCCCTCGACGGAGCCGGTGCAGCTGGGGGTGGCGGTGAAGTTCCCGGACGGCTGGGAGGCCAACCACGCCGTGCTGGCGCACCTGGCCTCGCACCGGGTGCCGCTGTCCTGACGGCGGACGCGGAAGGGTCGGGGGCGCACCACGGGTGACATGTGCGCCCCGACCGGGAATAGCGACCTGGTGCACACCGTTCCGCTACCGGCCGCCGCCGCGCGACAATGGACGACGGCCCTTTCCTGTCACCGGCGTCTCCGGAGGTGTCCGTCCATGCCCGATCCCCATGCACAGGCGTCCGACCAGAGCGGGGTCCCCGCGCAGGCCGCCCCGGGCCCGGGCACGCCTCCCGCACGCCGGCTGCGGCCGGCCCAGCTGCTCTTCGAGCCGCAGGCCGACGAGCCCGAGCAGGAGCGGTTCTTCGATCTGGAGTCCATCGAGGACCCGGCCGAACTGCTGCGCCGCTCGACCGAGTTGGCCCTGGCCTTCCGGGCCGCCGCGGAGCGCGCCACCGACTTCCAGGCGATCGCCGCCGCGCAGCTCGCAGACACCCGCCGCTTCGACGCGCTGAGCCCGGCGGAGATCGCCGCCCGCGCGGACTGGACGCCCGACTACGCGGTGCGGATGGTCGAGTACGGCCGCGGCCTGCAGAAGCAGCGCAGCGCGGAGCACTGACCGGGCCGCGGCGACGTCGCCGCACCGGGCCTCTGGCATATGCGGCCGGTAAGGGTACGCCGCGGCGCGGCGCGGTGTCCGGCGAACCCCGTTTTCCGCCCGTCCCGACGGCGGCGAGGTCCACGCTGCTGGGGTGGACATCTGGACGTATCAATCCGTGGAGTACGTCACCGTCGCCGGCGAGGCGTGGCTGGCCTCGGCCAGCGAGTACCCGCGCTCCATGCGGGCCCTGTGGGAGGCGCGCCCCTGGGCATCCAGCGTGCTGCCCTGCGGCCGCGCCTTCGACGTGATCAGCATGCCGTCGCTGTTCGGCCGGCGGGTGCTGGACGAACTGTGGTCCTCCGGCCCGGGCTGCGGCCCGGTCGCCGCCTTCCGCGGACGCACCCTGCTCTTCGTCCAGCCGGGCGCCGCGCCCCGCCTGCGCACCCTGCTCGCCTGGGAGGAGTGGGCGCGCGACGTCCCGCCGCTGCTCTGCCACGGCAAGGGCGACGCGGTGACCGTGCCGCCGGTGCAGCGGATGGTGGACGCCCCGGAGTCGCCCGGGCTCGGTGCCGGCCGCTGGATCGTCGCCCCGGACTCCCGCGAGCCGTGGCTGCCGGGGGCGGCCGTGGTGCTGTGGGCCTGTGTCCGGGCGGCGCGGGGCGAGGCCCGGGCGGCGGCCCTCCCGGCGCTCCCCCCGCAGGCGGCGGAGGAGCCCGCCGGGGTGCTGCACCCGGTTCCGTCGGCCTGAGCCCGCCCGGCGGTATTCGATTTTGGCTCCGCCCGGAGCCGCTGCTAGAGTCTTCCACGTCAGCAGGCGCCGCTAGCTCAGTTGGTTAGAGCAGCTGACTCTTAATCAGCGGGTCCGGGGTTCGAGTCCCTGGCGGCGCACAGACGGTCGAAGGCCTCTCGCGGAAGCGGGGGGCCTTCGGCGTTCCGTGGTACGTCCACGACTGCTAATCTCGCGGTCCATGGCGCCCGACGATCCCGCGCGCAGTACGCCGCCGGGCTGGGAGGAGTGGCTCCGCGCCGAGCTCGAGGGCCTGGAGGCGTCCGCGCTGCGCGCGCACCGGATCGCGGTGTGGCGCCACCGGCTGCTGGTGGCCCTGGCGGTGCTGGGCGGGGCGGCGCTGATCGTGCTGCTGGCCCTGCTCCCCGGGTCCGCGGAGCTCCGCCGCACGCCGGTGCCGCCGGGCCCGGCGACCGCCACCGGATCGCCGCACGCCTCGGCCGGGCCGACCTCGCCGCCCTCGTCCTGCTGCCCGTCGAACCTGCCCGGCGGCTGCCCGAACTGCTGGACGGCGGGCCGCTGACCGGCCGTCAGGGTGCCGGCACGGTGGCGGGGCCGCCCCGGCCGGGACGGCCCCGCCACCCGCGGGCTCAGCGGCCGCGCAGCGCGCGGTAGCGCGCGACCAGCTCGGCGGTGGAGCTGTCGAGCTTCTCGGTGCCCTCGCCGGTGAGCAGCACCGGCTCGATCCGCTTGGCCAGCACCTTGCCCAGCTCGACGCCCCACTGGTCGAAGGAGTCGATGTTCCAGATCGCGCCCTGGACGAACACCTTGTGCTCGTAGAGCGCGACCAGCTGGCCGAGCACCGACGGGGTGAGCTCGGCGGCCAGCACGGTGGTGGTGGGGTGGTTGCCGCGGAAGGTCTTGTGCGGCACCAGCTCGGCCGGCACGCCCTCGGCGGCGACCTCCTCGGCGGTCTTGCCGAAGGCCAGCGCCTGGGTCTGGGCGAAGAAGTTGGCCATCAGCAGGTCGTGCTGGGCGACCAGGCCGGGCAGCAGGCCCTCGACCGGCTTGGCGAAGCCGATGAAGTCGGCCGGGATCACCTTGGTGCCCTGGTGCAGCAGCTGGTAGTAGGCGTGCTGGCCGTTGGTGCCGGGGGTGCCCCAGACCACCGGGCCGGTCTGCCAGGTCACCGGGTTGCCCTCGCGGTCCACCGACTTGCCGTTGGACTCCATGTCCAGCTGCTGCAGGTAGGCGGTGAACTTGGACAGGTAGTGCGAGTACGGCAGCACCGCGTGCGACTGCGCGTCGAAGAAGTTGTTGTACCAGACGCCGAGCAGGCCGAGCAGCAGCGGGACGTTCTGCTCCGGCGGGGCGGTGCGGAAGTGCTCGTCGACCAGGTGGAAGCCGTCGAGCATCTCGCGGAACCGCTCCGGGCCGATGGCGATCATCAGGGAGAGGCCGATGGCGGAGTCGTACGAGTAGCGGCCGCCCACCCAGTCCCAGAACTCGAACATGTTGGCGGTGTCGATGCCGAAGTCGGCCACGCCCTGCGCGTTGGTGGAGAGCGCGACGAAGTGCTTGGCGACCGCGTCGGTGTCCGCACGCAGCTCGGTGAGCAGCCAGTTCCTGGCGGAGACGGCGTTGGTGACGGTCTCGATGGTGGTGAAGGTCTTCGACGCGACGATGAACAGCGTCTCGGCGGCGTCCAGGCCGACCAGCGCCTCGTTCAGGTCGGCGCCGTCCACGTTGGAGACGAAGCGGACGTCGATGCCGCGGTCGGTGAAGGAGCGCAGCGCCTCGTAGGCCATGGCGGGGCCGAGGTCGGAGCCGCCGATGCCGATGTTGACGACGGTGCGGATCCGCTTGCCGGTGTGGCCCGTCCACTCGCCGCTGCGGACGCGGTCGGCGAAGGCGGCCATCCTGTCGAGCACCGCGTGCACGGCGGGGACGACGTTCTCGCCGTCGACCTCGACCACGGCGTCGCGCGGGGCGCGCAGCGCGGTGTGCAGGACGGCGCGGTCCTCGGTGATGTTGATCTTCTCGCCGCGGAACATGGCGTCCCGCAGGGCGGCGACGCCGGTGGCGCCGGCGAGGTCGCGCAGCAGGGCGAGCGTCTCGTCGGTCACCAGCTGCTTGGAGTAGTCGACGTGCAGGTCGCCGACGGTCAGGGTGTACCGGCTGCCGCGCTCGGGGTCGGCGTCGAACAGCCCGCGCAGGTGCTGCTCGCCCAGCTCCTCGCGGTGCTTGGCCAGCGCGGCCCACTGGGGGGTTCGGTCCAGGGGGATGCGAGAGCCGGGGCGGTTCTCCGACATCGGTTGCTCCTTGAATCATCCGGATGCGTTACCTGCGGGGCCCGGCGGGAGGGTAGCGCGAGGTCCGGCGGCAGCGTGGTGCTTGGCGCCGACTCCGTTGACGGCCTTGCCCGCGGCCAGCCTATCCCCGGCCGGCCCGCTCACTTGCGCGCCGAGCGGAGGTCGAGCTCGCGCAACACCCGGTCGGCCATCCCGGGGTCGCCGCCCGGCTCCCCACGGGCCGTCAGCACCTCCCGGCGGGAGGCGGCGATCATCTCCTGCTCGACCTCGGCCGCCTGCCGCCAGCGGGCGAGGCGGCGCTTGGCCTCGGCGGCCTCGTCCTCCTCGTACCGCTCGGGGTAGAGCCGGGCGAGCCGGTCGTGCTGGCGTTCGCGGAGCCGGTCGACGAGTTCGGCGGGCAGCCTGCGTTCCTCCTCCAGTTCCTCCAGTCGGAGCAGTCCGGCCTTCGCGGCCCGCCAGCGCAGCACCCGCAGCGCCTCGTCGTGGACGTCGGGGTGGTCGCGCAGGGCGAGCAGCCGCACCAGCCAGGGCAGCGAGAGCCCCTGCACCAGGAGGGTGAAGAGCACCACGCAGAAGGCCACGAAGACGATCTCGCTGCGGGCCGGGAAGGCCCCGCCGCCGTGCACGGTGAGCGGCACCGCGAGGGCGAGCGCCACGGTGGCGACCCCGCGCATCCCGGACCACCAGAGCACCACGGTCTCGCGCCAGCTGATCGGGGTGTCCTCCTCGCCGTGGGTGAGCCGCTCGGAGATCCAGGCGGCGGGCAGCAGCCACAGCAGCCGGACGAGCACCACCGCGGCGATCACCCAGGCGGTGTCGCCGAGCATGCCGTGCCAGCTGGAGCGGACGTCGGCCAGCACGGTGCTCAGCTCCAGGCCGATCAGGCCGAAGGCCACGCCGGTGATCAGGATCTCGACGATCTCCCAGAAGGCGTTGCCGACCAGCCGGAAGGACACGTCGTCCGCGTCGGCGGCCCGGTCGGCGAGGTACAGCGCGCAGACCACCACGGCGAGCACGCCGGAGCCGTGCGCCTCCTCCGCGAGGGTGTAGGCGGCGAACGGGACGAGCAGGTTGAGCGCGACCTGCTGGGTGGGGTCGTCGAGGCGGCCGGCCAGCCAGGTGTTCAGCCAGCCCAGGGCGATCCCGAGGACGACCGCGACCACCGCGGACAGCACCAGGCGCAGCGCCGCGTCCGCGCCGGAGAAGTGGCCGCTGACCACCGCCTCGATGGCCAGCGAGTAGATGACGATCGCGGTGACGTCGTTGAACAGGCCCTCGCCCTCCAGCACCGCGACCAGGCGGCGCGGCAGGCCGATCGAGCCGGCCACCGCGACCGCCGCCACCGGGTCGGGCGGCGAGACGAGCGCGCCGAGCGCCACCGCCGCGGCGAGCGGCAGACCGGGCACCCGCCACTGGAAGACGGCCGCCACCACGGTCGTGGTGACGGCGACCAGGGCGACCGCCAGCAGCAGGATCGGCCGGACGTTGGCCCGGAAGTAGCGCACGGAGGAGCGACGGGCCACCGCGAAGATCAGCGGGGGAAGCACCAGCGGCAGGATGAAGTCCGGGTCGACCCGCACGTTGGGGATCTGCGGGACGAGCGCCATGGCCAGGCCGAGCAGGGTCATCAGCACCGGCTGCGGCACGTGGATGCGGCGGGCGAGCGGCATCGTCACCACGGACGCGAGGAGCACCAGGAACAGCAGCGACAGCTGGGCCACCCATCCACTCCCTGTCCGTACGCCCCGGTCCGTGCGACATGCGGTCCACTACCCCTCAGATCAGCATAAATGTGACTAAGCACCCGCCCGGAGCGGCTCGCCGGGCACGCGGACGGGAACGGGCACGGGAGCGGGAGGTGGCCGGTGCGGGCGTTGGAGTACCCGGGGCCGGACGGTGCGGCCGGCGCCCCGCGGACCGTCGAGACGGCGGTGCCGCGGGCCGGACCCGGGCAGGTCCTCGTCCGGGTGGAGGCCGCCGGACTGCCGCCGGCCGACGGTGCGCCGGCCGGGGTGCCGGGCACGGAGTTCGCCGGGGTGGTGGTGCAGCTCGGCCCGGGCACCTACGGCCTGGAGGTCGGCGACGAGGTGCTCGGGCACTGCCCGTCCGGCGCCTGCGCCGAGTACGCCGCCGCCGACGCCGACCGGGTGGCGCACCGGCCCGCCGCCCTGCCCTGGGCCGAGGCTGCGCTGCTGCCCGTCACCGCGGCGGGCGTGCGGGCCGCCCTCGACCGGCTCGGGGTGCGACGCGGCCGGACCCTGCTGGTGCACGGCGCCGGTGCGGCGGCCGGGCGGGCCGCGGTCGCGCTCGCGCTGCGCCGCGGCGCAGCGGTGGTCGCGGTGGCCGCCGAACGGGAGCACGCCGCGCTGCGCGAGGCCGGCGCGGTGCCGATCGGCTACGGCGCGCAGCTGGCCGAACGCGCCCGGGCGGCCGCCCCGCAGGGCGTGGACGCCGTGCTGGACGCCGTCGGCCCGGGCACCGCCCCGCTCTGGCCGGAGCTGGCCGGCGGCCCGGACCGGGTGGCCTCGCCGGTGCCGCCGCCGGGCGGCCGGACGGTCGGCGCCGCCGAGTCCGCCGAGCTCGGCGAACTGGTGGAGCTGTGGGAGGAGGGCGCCTTCCGGCTGGTGCCGGACGCCGTCCTCGGGCTGGAGGAGGCGGCGGCCCACCGGCCGCCGCCGGGCGGCGGGACGCTCGCGGTGGTCGCCCCCCGGAGCTGATCCCGTCTCACCTGTCGGTGGCCCGTGGTTCACTGCGGACATGGCCGACCCGCAGGACACGCTCGCCTTCGACTCCGCCGAGGAGTTCGAGGCCTGGCTCGACGCGCACCACGACACCTCCCCCGGGATCTGGCTGAAGCTCCGGAAGAAAGCTCCCGGCGTGGTGTCGCTGGACTACCCCGGGGCGTTGGACGCCGCCCTCTGCTTCGGCTGGATCGACGGGCAGAAGCGCTCCTTCGACGAGCAGCACTGGCTGCAGCGGTTCACGCCGCGCACGGCCCGCAGCCGCTGGTCCAAGATCAATCGGGAGAAGGCGGAGTCGCTCGCCGCCGCCGGCCGGATGCGCCCGGCCGGTCTCGCCGAGGTCGAACGCGCCCGGGCGGACGGCCGCTGGGAGGCCGCCTACGACAGCCCCCGCTCGGCGACGGTGCCGGACGACCTGGCCGCGGCCCTGGCCGCCGTGCCCGCCGCGGCGGAGAACTTCGCCGCGTTGGACGGCACCAACCGGTATTCGATCCTCCACCGGGTGCAGGAGGCCAAGCGGCCGGAGACCCGCGCCCGCCGCATCGAGAAGTTCGTGGCCATGCTGGCCGCCGGGGAGAAGCCGCACTGAACGGCAGGTGGATACGGATGTGCGTCCGACCTGCGGGAGCGTGTATTGTTCTCCACGTCAGCAGGCGCCGCTAGCTCAGTTGGTTAGAGCAGCTGACTCTTAATCAGCGGGTCCGGGGTTCGAGTCCCTGGCGGCGCACAGACGGTCGAAGGCCCCTCGCGGGAGCGGGGGGCCTTCGACGTTCCCGGGACCGGACCGGCCGTCCGGGCCGTCCGGGTCAGCGGCGCAGCAGGCGGTGCAGGGAGTCCTTCATCGCGGCCGTGAAGGACTCGCGCTGCCCGGCCTCCAGGAGGTCGAGCGAGAGGTACGGGTTGAGGTCCTCCAGCTCGACCAGCAGCAGCTCGCCGTCGGCGGTGCGGCAGGCGTCGACGCGCTGGATGCCGTGGTCGAGGGTGTTCCAGTCCACGAAGTGCTGGGCGAAGGCGAGGTCCTCCGCGCTCGGGCGGTAGGGCGCGAGCTGCCAGCGGACGTCCTTGTCCGGGGTGTGCAGGGCGTACTGGAACTCCCGGTCGACGAAGTAGAAGGACACCTCGTAGCGGAAGTCGATCCGGGGCTGGACGAGCATGCCGCCGGCCGCGGCGATCCCGGCGATCCGGTCCGGGCCGACGACCTCCAGGCCGATGGAGTCGGCGCCGAGCTTGGGCTTGGCCACGTACTCGGCGGCGTCGGGGAGGCGGCCCAGGTCGTCCGGGGCCTCCGCGGTCGGGATGACCGGGTGGCCGCCGGCCGACAGGTCGAGCAGGTACTGCTTCCCGGCCATGTCCGCACGGCCGGTCAGCTCGTTGAACACACGGGTGCCGCGCCGCAGCGCCTCGGCCCGGAAGGCGTCGTACTGCTCCTGGTAGTGCAGCACCGGGCCGCTGTTGCGCACCACGACGCCGTCGAAGGAGTCCATCAGGCCGGCCGCATCCAGCGGGTGGCACAGGGCGACGGCGAAGTCGGTGCGCAGCGCGGCGGAGAGGTGGGTGTCCTCGTCGCCGTAGCGCCGGCCGCGGGCCGGGTAGGTGAGGTCGGTCACGTACAGGATGCTCGGGCGGGCCATGGTGCTCCTCGTGCGGGCGGGTCCGGGCACCCTACCCGCCGCGTCGTGGCGGGGCCGTGGGCGAGGCGGGCACCCGGAACGGCGCGGGTCGGCACGGTCGGGTCGGCGCGGCGGCGGCCGCGAGGTGAGGGAACGGTAAGGAAAAATGGGACATAAGTCCCTAACGCCTGACAAGTCGATCAGGCAGGGTGGGACGGTCCATGCCGTCCGACGGGTGAGCGACCTTTGCGGGGCTCGCAGGAAGGGAATTCCGGTGCCCCGTACTTCGCAGCAGAGCGGTCCCGGCGCGCCCCGCGGACGGTGGTCCGGCCGCCGGACGGCGCAGCGGCGCACCGGCTGGCGGCGGCTGGTCCCGACCTGGCGGGCGGCGCTGGCCGGCTCGGTGACGGCGGTGCTGCTCGCGGCCGGCCTGTTCGCAGTGGGGTTGGCCCTGGTGCAGGTGCCGGACGCGCACGCCGCCGCGACGGCGCAGAGCAACACCTGGCTGTACTCCGACGGCACGCTGATCGCCCGGACCGGCCAGACCAACCGGCAGAACGTGCCGCTCGACCGGATCTCCCCCGCCGCCCGGCACGCCGCCCTGGCCGCCGAGGACCGCAACTTCTACCACGAGGGCGCCGTCAACCTGCAGGGCCTGACCCGGGCCGCGTTCAACACCGCGACCGGCAAGGCCACCCAGGGCGGCTCGACGATCACCCAGCAGTACGTCAAGAACACCTACCTCAGCCAGAAGCAGAGCGTCACCCGCAAGGTGAAGGAGCTCTTCATCGCGATCAAGGTGGACGCGACGGAGAGCAAGGACGACGTCCTCGCCGGGTACCTCAACACCGCGTACTACGGGCGCGGCGCCTACGGCGTCCAGGCCGCCGCCCAGGCCTACTTCGGCATCGACGCGGACCGGCTGGACGCCGCCCAGGGCGCCTACCTGGCCGCGCTGCTGAACGCGCCCAGCGCCTACGACGTCGCCACCGCCACCCCGCAGGGCAAGCAGAACGCGACGAACCGCTGGAACTACGTGCTGGACGGCATGGTGCAGGAGCACTGGCTGTCCGCCGACGAGCGGGCCGCCGTCCGGTTCCCCGAGGTGAAGGAGCCCAGGAGCGCGCCCGGCCTCTCCGGGCAGGCCGGCTACCTGGTCTCCGCCGCCACCGACTACCTGACCTCGCAGCACGTCCTGACCGACGCCCAGCTGGCCCAGGGCGGCTACACCGTCACCCTGACCGTGGACGCCGAGCGGGAGCGGCAGCTGCAGGCCGCCGTCCGCAGCCAGCTCACCGGCGACCTCGACCCGGCGAAGCGCAAGAAGGACGCCGACGCCCAGGCGGGCGCCGTCTCGCTGGACCCGAAGACCGGGGCGGTGCTCGCGCTGTACGGCGGCAGCGACGCCACCCGGCACTGGATCGACAACGCGACCCGGCAGGACTACCAGGCCGGCTCCACCTTCAAGGCGATCGCGCTGGCCGCCGCGATGGACAGCGAGGCCCGCACCCAGGCCGGCCGCCGGATCACCGCCGACACCGTGTACGACGGCACCAGCGGACGGGCCGTCCGCGGCGGCACCGGCACCCCGTACGCCCCGCCGAACGAGGGCGGCAAGGACTACGGGCAGATCACCCTGCAGCAGGCCACCGACTGGTCGGTCAACTCGGTCTACGCGCAGCTCGCGCAGGACACCGGGCTGGAGACCGTCCGGAGGACCGCCGTCGCGCTCGGCCTGCCCGCCGACACCCCGGGGCTGTCCGCGGTGCCGTCCATCCCGCTCGGCGCGGCCACGCCCAGCGTGCTGCAGATGGCCGGGGTGTACGCGGCCCTCGACAACGACGGCAAGCAGATCACCCCGTGGCTGGTGAAGTCCGTCGGGGTGGAGGGCGAGCAGGTGCCGCTGCCCGCGCACAGCACCACCCAGGCGGTCAGCACCGAGGCGGCCCGGGCCACCACCGCGATGCTGCAGGGCGTCGTCGACGACCCGGGCGGCACCGGCCGGCGGGCCGGCGCCCTCGACCGGCCGGTCGCCGGCAAGACCGGCACCACCGACGACTCCCGGTCCGTCTGGTTCGTCGGTTACACCCCCGAGCTGGTGACGGCCGTCGCGCTCTTCGGCCAGGACCCGGCCACCGGCGCCCAGGTCACCCTGGACGGGGTCGGCGGCACCGGCGAGGCCGCGGGCGGCCGCTACCCCACCCTGATCTGGACCGCCTACATGAAGGCCGCGCTGTCCGGCGAGCCGGTCTCCGACTTCACGGCGCCGAAGCAGGTGCGCACCCGGCCGACCGGGTCCGCGCCGACCGGCAGCGCCTCCGCGACCCCGTCCACCGCCCCCTCCTCGCCGGCCTCCGGTGCGCCGGCCGAGGACGACGCCACCCGGCAGCCCGAGCGCCCCTGGGCGTCGCCGGGCGCCGCGCCGGGCGCGGGCCGCCCCGGGACGGGGAGCGGCTCCTCGGGCGGCGGGACGGGCCCGGACGGCACCGGTGGGGGCGGCCTGTTCGGCTACGGGTCCGGCACCGGGACGGGATCCGGCTCGGGCGGGACCGGGTCCGGTTCGGGCAGCGGCTCGGGCTCGGGCGGGACGAGCGGGACGGGGTCAGGTTCGGGGTCGGGGTCCGGCGGGACGGGCACCACGCCGGGCGGCTGGGGGTGACTCGCACAGGACCATCACGTGAGATGGCGCCTTACCAAGTACGTCCACGGACTGGCACAATGCGTCGGTGCGCAGCTCCTCCCCCACCCCGGCCCGCGGCATCGGCTCGCTCGGCCTCTCCCTCGCCCTGCTCTCGGCCTTCGCGTTCGGCGGCTCCGGCACCGCCGCGAAACCCCTGATCGAGGCCGGCCTCTCACCGCTGCACGTGGTGTGGCTGCGGGTGACCGGCGCCGCCGTGGTGCTGCTGCCGCTCGCCTACCGGCACCGGGACGCCGTCCGCCAGCGCCCGGGCCTGCTGCTCGGGTTCGGCCTGCTGGCCGTGGCCGGCGTGCAGGCCTGCTACTTCGCGGCGATCTCGCGCATCCCGGTCGGCGTCGCGCTGCTCATCGAGTACCTCGGCCCGCCGCTGCTGCTCGGCTACGTGAAGTTCGTGCAGCGCCGCCCGGTCTCCCGCGGGGCCGCGATCGGCGCCGGCGTCGCCGTCACCGGCCTGGCCTGCGTCGTCGAGGTCTGGAACGGGCTCTCCTTCGACGCGCTCGGCGTGGTCTTCGCCCTCGGCGCGGCCTGCTGCCAGGTCGGCTACTTCGTGCTCGCCGACGCCGGCCGCCGCGGCGACAAGCCGATCGACCCGATCGCGGTCAGCGCGTACGGCCTGCTCATCGGCGCCGTCGTGCTCACCGCCTTCACCCGGCCCTGGGAGGCGGACTGGAGCCTGCTCGGCGGCTCGGTCACCATGAACGGCCACAGCCTGCCCGCGGTGCTGCCGGCCGCCTGGATGGTGCTGGTCGCCACGGTGCTCGCCTATCTGACCGGTGTGGTCGCCGTCCAGCACCTGTCGCCGCCGATCGCCGGCGTGGTCGCCAACCTGGAGGCCGTGGTCGCGACCGTCCTCGCCTGGGTGCTGCTCGGCGAACACCTCGGCGCACCGCAGCTGTTCGGCGGCCTGCTGGTGCTGGCGGGCGCCTTCGCCGCCCAGACCAGCAAGTCCGGCGCCGAACCGGAGCGGACGGCGGCCTCGGGCGGCGGTGCCTCCGAGCGGGTCTGCGGTTCCGGCGGTTCGGGCGACGGCTTGGGCCGCGGCTCGGACGGCGAGGACGCCCCGCAGGACGTCGTCCGGGGATCCGCCTGACCGGCTGAGCGGGTGGGCCGGACCCGGCCGGGTCAGCGCCTGTCGGTCCGCGCCGGTCGATCTGCTCGATCCGGTCGGTCCGGTCGGTCCGGTCGGTCCGCCGTCAGCGGCCGGACCAGCCGAACCAGTCGACGTGTCCGAGCGGCCACACCACGGCGGCGGCCGGGCCGACCACGTTCGCCACGGGGACGGCGCCGTCGCCCGGCCCGTCGCGGTGGTAGCGGGAGTCCGCCGAGTTGCTGCGGTGGTCGCCCTCCACCCAGACGTACCCCTGCGGCACGGTCACCGGCCCGAAGTCCAGGCCCGAGCAGGAGTCGTCGCCGGCGTGCAGGTACGGCTCCGCCACCGGGTGCCCGTCCACGCGCAGCACCGTCCCGGCGCACTGGACGGTCTGGCCGCCGGTCGCGATGACCCGCTTCACCAGGTAGTTGTCGTCCTTCGGCGGCAGCAGGCCGACGAAGCTCAGCACGGCGTCGAAGGCGCCGGGCAGGGTGCCGGAGGTGTCCGGCTGGTTCGGCAGCCAGCTCCCGGGGTCGCGGAAGACCACCGGCTCGCCCGGCTTCGGCTCCCAGCCGGTGAGGACGGCCAGCTTGTTGACGGCCACCCGGTCGTGGACCCGCAGTGTGTTCTCCATCGAGCCGGACGGGATGGTGAACACCTGGAACAGGCAGGTCTTGATCACCAGCGCCACCACCAGGCCGATGGCCGCCATCACCGGCAGCTCGACCCACCAGGGCCAGCGGCGCCGCGGACGCCGGCCGTTGCCACTGCCGGTGCCACTACCGGTGTCGCTGCCGGTGTCGCTGCCGCCGTCGATGCTGCTGCCGCTGCCGTCGATGCCGCTGCCGGGGGTGGTGCCGGCGTCGGCGGCGGGAGCCGCGCCGGTGGGACCGTCCGGGCGCCGGGAGGGCTCGGGGCCCGTCGACGGCTCCGCGCCGGGGGTGCCCACGTAGCTGGTCATCTGCAGTGCCACCCTCCGCGCCACCGCCGGGCCGCGCCGGGGCCCGGCGGGCCGGCTCGGCGACTGCCCCGCCGGTGGGTCGAGATCGCCGGTCGAAGAGAACAGCACGCTAGCGCCGTGGGCCGTACACAGGAAATCCCGTATTTAGCCGCATCCGACATCCGGACGGGGGTTCGGCGAGGCGGCTCCGTGTGCGACTGCTCCGCGTACGGCGGTGCCGTGTGCGGGCAGGCACCCGGTCAGGAACGGGCGATGGCCTCGTGGTGCCGGATCACCTCGGCGATGATGAAGTTCAGGAACTTCTCGGCGAAGACCGGGTCGAGGTGTGCACCGGCGGCGAGCTCGCGCAGGCGCGTGATCTGCTCGCGCTCCCTGGCGGGGTCGGCCGGGGGCAGCTTGTGGTCGGCCTTCAGCCGGCCCACGCGTTGGGTCGCCTTGAAGCGCTCGGCCAGCATGTGGACGACCGCCGCATCGATGTTGTCGATGCTCTCGCGCAGGCTGGTCAGCTCGGCGCGGACCGCTTCGTCGACCTGCGCCATCGCCTCGGCGGCGTCCGCGGCGGCGACATCGGCGGCCACGGCGTCGGCGGCGGGGTCGGTGGGCTGATCGGTCATCGGACAATCGCTCCGGAGCTGGCGGGGCTGGACACGCCCGACGGCCGGAAACCGGCACGGGCCTCGGCAAATCTAACAGGGGGCACCCCCCGAACTCCCACCTTTCGGACCAAGCGTCCACCATCCGGACATCCGGCGACCCCGCGTGGCGGGTGCGGCCGAGCGCCCGTCCGGACGGACAATCGCCGCGTAGGCTGGGCGCGGCGCCACAGGACGTGACGACCCAGCAGTTCTCCCAGCACTGGAGGTACCTGATCGTGGCAACCACCCGTACCGCACGCACCGCGTGGGAAGGCAACCTGCTCGAGGGCAAGGGCGTGGTGACGTTCGCCTCCTCCGGCATCGGGGAGTACCCGGTGTCCTGGCCGGCCCGCGCCGAGGCCCCGAACGGGAAGACCAGCCCCGAGGAGCTCATCGCCGCCGCCCACTCCTCCTGCTTCTCGATGGCCCTCTCGCACGGCCTCGCCGGCGCCGGCACCCCGCCCACCAAGCTGGACACCCAGGCCGACGTCACCTTCCAGCCCGGCACCGGCATCACGGGCATCCACCTGACGGTCACCGGCGAGGTCCCCGGCCTCGACGAGGCGGGCTTCGTCAAGGCCGCCGAGGACGCCAAGGCCAACTGCCCGGTCAGCCAGGCCCTCACCGGCACCACGATCACCCTCACCGCCAAGCTGGCCTGACCCGCGACACGCCGTCGGTGGCAGCGCTCCCAAAATCGTCGGAACGCTCCCACCGCCCCGGTGCCGTGACACCCACCACCGGCACACCGGACCTCCGTCCGCCCGGTCACACACCGGACGAGCAGGCCGTATGCGCACCCGCCCCCGTCCGCCGCCGTTCCGCGGCGGGCGGGGGCGGTGCCGGGTCCGCTCACGCTCCGTCAGAAAGCCGACGAATCACCCTGGCGGCGGTCGCCGCAGATTCTCCCCGACGCCTATGATCGGCGACGGTGGCCCGACCCGAGGGGTTTCGATCGAGGGGTTGGATCGGACGAGGGCGTGGACCGCCGTGGACACGGACAACTGCACTACGGCAGCCGTCCGGATCAGCGGGAGCAGCGGACGGGAGCATGCCGTGCCGGGGCGAAACGAGGGGGTCGACGCACACCACACGGGTGTGCGGCACGAGGAGTTGAACCGGGCGCGCCACGGCCGCCCCGAGCCCCCGCACTCGCCGCCCGGGCACCCCGAGCAGCACACCGCCGAGCGGGCGGGCACCGGGGCCCAGGCGGGCACCGCGGGTCAGTCGCCGTCGGTGGGTCAGTCATCGGTGGGGCACTCGTCGGGCCGTCCGGGGATCGAACCGGCCCTGCCGGTCGAGCCGTTGCTCTCCTGTCCCACCTGCACCGGGCCGGTGGGCGGCAGCACCGCACGCCTGCTGGCCGCTCTCCGGGCGAGCGAGTCCCGCTTCCGGGCGGCGTTCGCGGACGCCGGCATCGGGATGGCCCTGATCGACGCGGACGACCGGATCATCGAGGCCAACCCCGCCTTCGCGGCGATGCTGGGCCGCGAGCCGTCGGACCTCGCCCGCACCCACATCCACGAGATCATCGAGCCCGAGGACACCCCGCGGCGCCTCTACCGGGACCTGGTGCACGGCAAGCGGGACCGGCTGCGTGTCGAGAAGCGGCTGAAGCACCGGGACGGCCGCTCGGTGTGGAGCAAGGTGGCCCTCTCCCTGATCCGGGACGGCGCCGGGCACCCGCTCTACACCCTGGCCATGGTCGAGGACGTGACCGAGCAGCGGCTCCTCGGCGACCGGCTCGCCTACCAGGCCCTGCACGATCCGCTGACCCGGTTGCCGAACCGCACGCTCTTCTTCGAGCGGCTGGAGGCCGCGTTCCTCGCCGTCGGCGCCCGGACGGACCGCGGACGGACCGAGCCCGGGGCGACGGCGGTGAAGGGCCCGGTGCCGACGGGCGGCAGCAGGCCCGCGGGCAGCGCCAGGCCCGCCGGCGGCGGCTCGGCCGGCGGCACGCTCACCACGGCCGCCGCGGCGCTCAACGGCTCCGGGTCGGGCGGCGCGGTGAAGGGCTCCGGAGGCGCCGGAGCGGGCGCGGTGAACGGTGCCCGCGCAGCCGGCCCTGCGAACGCCTCCGGAGCCTCCGGCTCCGCGAACGGCCACGGTGCCGTCGGCGCTGCGAACGGCTCCGGCGTGCGCGGGGCCCCCAAGGGCGCGACGAACCGCGCCGCGCAGGCCGCCGACGGCGAGCGGCATCCCCGGATCGGGCTGTGCTACCTCGACCTCGACGGCTTCGCGGTGATCAACGAGACGCTCGGCCACCACGTCGGTGACCAGTTGCTGGTCGCGGTGGCCGCCCGGCTGGAGAACGGCTTCGCCCGTGGCGACCGGCAGCTGGTGGCCAGGCTCGGCGGCGACGAGTTCGCCGTCCTGATCACCGACAGCGAAGGTTCCGAGCAGCTCACCTCGCTCGCCGGCCGACTGATCAAGGCGCTGGAGAAGCCCTTCGAGATCGGCGGTCACCGGCTGGCCGTCACCGCCTCCGTCGGCGTGGTGGAACGGCCGGTCGAGGGCACCTCCCCGACCGACCTCCTGAAGGACGCGGACTCCACCCTCTACTGGTCCAAGGCGGACGGCCGCGCCCGGTGGACGCTCTACGACCCGGCGCGCGGCGCCCACCAGCTGACCCGGCAGCTGCTCTCCACGGCGCTGCGGCCGGCCCTGGAGCGCGGCGAGTTCATCGTCGAGTACCAGCCGCTGGTCGGCCTCTCGGACGGGCTGGTGCACGGCGCCGAGGCGCTGGTCCGCTGGCGGCACCCCCGGTACGGCACCCTCTCGCCCGACCGGTTCATCCCGCTGGCCGAGGAGTCCGGCGCGATCGTGCCGCTCGGCAAGTGGGTGCTGGAGGAGTCCTGCAGACAGGCGAGACGCTGGCTGGCGGAGTTCCCGGACGCCGACACCTTCGTCAGCGTCAACCTGGCCGCCCGTCAGATCTGGGACTCCGACGTCGTCGCGGACGTGGCGGAGGTCCTGGACCGGACCGGTCTCCCCGCCGGACTCCTCCAGCTGGAAATCACCGAGAGCGCCCTGCTCGGCCCGGGCGGGCGCCCCATCCAGGCCCTGCAGGCCCTCGCCGACATGGGCATCAGGATCGCGATCGACGACTTCGGCACCGGGTACTCGAACCTCGCCTACCTCTCCCGGCTCCCGGTGCACGTCCTCAAGCTCGACGGGACCTTCGTCGAGGCCTTCCGCGACGCCGGGACGACCGGCCTCCCCGGCGGACGCTCCGCCTCCCCCGACCCCGACGGTGCCCGGGCCCGGCGCACCGAGGCGGACGAACAGATCGTCGGCGCCATGGTGCGGCTCGCCCACGCCCTCGGCCTGACCGTGACCGCCGAGGGCATCGAGAACGCGGCCCAGGCCGAGCGGCTCCGGCTCACCGGCTGCGACACCGCCCAGGGCTGGTACTTCGCCAAGCCCGGGGACGCCGAGATCGTGGCGGACATGCTCCGGGAGTGCCAACCCGACTGAGTCCGGGCGACACCGCGATCGGCGGAGCCGGATCAGCAGAGCCGGATCAGCGGACCCGGATCAGCGGGCCGGGACCTCCGTGGGGCTCGGGTCGGCAGCGCCGACGGCACCGCCGACGTTGCCGGCATCACCGGCATCACCGGCGTCAACGGCCGCGGTCAGCCCGTACGCCTCGGCGATCAGGCCGTAGGAACGGTGGCGGGCCTCGTGACCGTGGATGTGCGAGGTGACCATGAGTTCGTCGGCGCCGACCCGCTTGCGGAGGGTTTCCAGGCCGTCGGCCACCTGCCCGGGGGTGCCGAGGACGACGTTGCCGAGCCAGCTCGCGAGGAAGTCCGCCTCCATCTCGGTGTAGGGGTGGGCCTCGGCCTCGTCCGGGGTGGGGATCAGACCGGGGCGGCCCTGGCGGAGCCGGAGCATGGCGAGGCCGGCGGACCGGGCCAGGCGCAGCGCCTCGGCCTCCCGGTCGGCGGCGACCGCGCTGACGCCGATCAGTGCGTAGGGCTCGTCCAGGACGGCGGACGGCTGGAACGTGCTGCGGTAGAGGTCCAGCGCCGGGACGGTGTTGGCGGCGCTGAAGTGGTGGGCGAAGGCGAACGGCAGGCCGAGCCGGCCGGCCAGTCGGGCGCTGAAGCCGGAGGACCCGAGCAGCCAGATCGGCGGCCGGGCCTCGCTCTGCGGGACGGCGCGCAGCCGGGCGTACGGGTGCCCGTCCGGGAAGTCGCCGTCGAGGAAGTGGGTGAGTTCGGCGAGCTGCTGCGGGAAGTCGTCGGCGCCGTCGGAGAGCCCGCGGCGCAGGGCCCGGGCGGTGGCCTGGTCGGTACCGGGCGCCCGGCCGAGGCCGAGGTCGATCCGGCCCGGGTGCAGGGCCTCCAGCAGGCCGAACTGCTCGGCGATGGTGAGCGGGGCGTGGTTGGGCAGCATCACGCCGCCGGAGCCAAGGCGCAGGGTGCGGGTGTGCGCGCCGAGGTGGGCGAGCAGCACGGCGGGGTTCGAGCTGGCGACCCCGGGCATGCCGTGGTGTTCGGCGACCCAGAAGCGGTGGAAGCCCCACCTCTCGGCCGCCGCGGCCAGCTCGGTGGTGGCGGTGAGCGCGTCGGCCGGCGAGTAGCCGGCGCCGACGGTGGCGAGGTCGAGGATGGAGAGCGGGGCGGGCGCGGACCCGCGGGCGCGTCCGCGGACGGGGTCGCCCGGCACCGTCTCCGTGGGGTTCTGGCTTCCGCCCGTGTGCTCGCCGCTCATGCCGCCCGTCCTCCTGGTCGCCGCGGGTTCCTGGTCGCCGGTCGGTCGACCGACGACGGAGGACAACCTCCGGGCGGGCGGGCGTGTTCCCTCGTTCCCGAACCGATCGGCCGCCCCGTGCAGGCGGCGGTTGGCGACTTCATGCCAGCGCGGGAAGTCGCCAGCTCCTGATGTCGCGTCAGGAAAGACGATCGGGCAAAGTTACTCATCAGTGCGGTGCATGCATCACCGCGCTCCTGACGAAGACCACCGGGCTGGACCAGCACCGATGGTCCCCGCGAGCCCCCCGGAGCGGCACCCCGCTCCGGGGGCTCGTGCCATGTGCCGACCCGGTCGGGGGACGCGGCTCCGCCGGGGCGCCCGCAGCGGCTGCGGCTCAGCCCGTGTGCCGTGAGCAGCGACACACGGGGGGTGCTTCATGGCATGAAAGTTCGACTCGCTAGCGTTACTCCCTGCAGCACTGCTCTCCCCCGGGCGGTCTGGAGGGAGTTCGACCTTGGACGCCGCAGCCGTACTCGGCCCGTCGTGGATCTGCGCGCTGGCGCTGTGCGCCGTGCTCGGTGACGCGTTCCTTCCTTTCCTTCCGAGCGGGACGCTGGTGATCCTCGCCGTGCTCCGCACCTCCGAGGTCGAGGGTGCTCCGCTTCTGCTGGGCCTCGGGGTGGCCGTGGCCTCCTTCCTCGGCGACCTCCTGCTGCTGAACCTGGCCCGCCGCGGGGCTCCGGCCGTACGGCGCCGCCTGGCCCGGCGTCCCGAACTGGCGACGAGCGTCGAGCGGATGCAGGCGGCACTGGCGCAGCGCACCAGCCGGGCCGCTGCGGTCATCGTGATCATCGCCAGGTTCGTCCCGGCCGGCCGCACCGTCCTCGACCTGGCGGTCGGGCACTCGCCGGCCTCGTCGCGGATCTTCCTCCGCTGGTCCGCGCTGGCGGCCGTGGTCTGGGCCGCCTACATCGTCAGCCTGGGCTGGCTCAACAGCCACTGGTTCGACACCGCCTGGCTGAGCCTGGTCGTGTCCTGCGCGGCGGCGACGCTGATCAGCGGCAGCATCGCCCGCGTCATCCGCCGTCGGCGCCGCGCTGCGGCGGCCTGCTGAGCACCGCCGCTCCGACCTGAGACGACCTGACCGGATCCCGGTCGGTCCGGATCGGGTCAGTCCGGTCCGGATCGGGCCCGGATCGGTCCCGGATCGGTCCCGGCCCAGCCCCGTCCGGATCGCAGGCCGGGGTCGGGAGACAGGGGCGGGTCGCGGGTCGGACAATGGCCGCACGGCCCCCCGGACTCCTCGGCCTCCCTGACCCCGCGCCGGCAGCGATCGGCCCGCCACCCTTCCCGACGATCTGTCTCAGGACCGCAACAGTCGGGTCGAGGGTGCAGCCGCCATGGGTATGAGCTGCGTGGTGGCCTGGGGGTGGACAGGCGCGCTGTACCGACCTGAGCGCCCATGACATCCTTGTGCAGGAATACAGATCAATTGTCCGATTATGTCGGCGCCGTCCGGATGCCTCCTGGTGTCCGGACGTCTGCTGGGTGCGGGCACCACGCGGGTAGGGGAGACCATGAGCAGCATCTCGCGGAGGGCAGTGCTGAGTGCCGGGGCGGCCACTGCGGCTCTCGGCGCTGTCACCGCCTGTTCCAGCGGCGGCGGGGCGAAGGCCAAGGGTTCGGGCCCCGGCGGCGGTTCCGGGGACGGCGCCGGCAGCACCTCGACGGCGAAGCCCGTCAAGGGCACGCCGCTCGGCGACGGCTCGACCTCGGACAGCGGCGCACAGCCGAACCAGCCCAAGCCCGAGAAGCTGAAGCCCGGTGAGCAGCCGCCGCAGTTCGTGGTGTTCTCCTGGGACGGCGCGGGCGCCACGGACGACGGGCAGTTCAGCCGGTTCCTGAAGATCGCGGAGGAGCACAAGGCGTCGATGACCTTCTTCCTCTCCGGCATCTACACGGTGCCGAAGGAGAAGTCGAGCCTCTACCACCCGCCGCGCCACCCCGTCGGCGCCTCGGACATCCCGTTCCTCTCCGCGAACGCCGTCCGGAACACCATCAAGCTGATCAGCCAGGCCTGGCTGGCCGGCCACGAGATCGGCACGCACTTCAACGGCCACTTCTGCGCGCGTCAGCCCGACGACGGCAACGCCGTGAACAAGTGGACTCCCGAGGACTGGGAGAACGAGATCCAGCAGGCCGTGTCGTTCGTCACGCAGTGGAAGACGAACACCGGCTTCACCGACGTCGATCCGCTGCCCTTCGACTACAAGAAGGAGCTCATCGGCGGCCGCACGCCCTGCCTGCAGGGGCAGAAGGGGCTGCTGCCGACCGCGGCGAAGCTGGGCTGGAAGTACGACGCGAGCTCGCCCGGCGGCCTGCAGATCTGGCCGCAGAAGGTCCAGGACGGCAAGATCTGGGACTTCCCGCTGCAGGGCATCCCGTTCCCCGGGCACAGCTTCCAGGTGCTCTCCATGGACTACAACATCCTCGCCAACCAGTCGCACGGCTCGACCAAGGGCGACCCGTCCAAGCACGCGGAGTGGCAGGCCCAGGCCCGTGACGCCTACGTGGCGGGCTTCAACCGGGCGTACACCACCAACCGGGCGCCGCTGTTCATCGGCAACCACTTCGAGCAGTGGAACGGCGGCATCTACATGAACGCCGTCGAGGACACCATCAAGGAGATCGCCGGCAAGCCGGACGTCCGGCTGGTCTCGTTCCGGCAGCTGGTCGAGTGGCTGGAGGTCCAGGACCAGTCGACGCTGCGCAAGCTCCGCACCCTCGGCGTGGGCAAGGCCCCGACGGGCGGCTGGGAAAGCTTCCTGGGGACGGCGGGCTGAACCCTCCTTCCCGGCCTCCCGGGACCTCCCCGGGCCACCCGGTATCCCGGTCTCCCAGGTCACTCGCTCGCCGTTCGGCCCGCTCCGGCCGGCCCGCTCAGGCGGGCCGGCTCGGACCGGGCGCCGTCGCCGGCTCGAACCGTCTCCGACGGATCCGGGCCGGCGACCGGCCTTCCACGGGTCAGTCGAGCGTCGCGCCCCGCAGCAGCCGGTCGATCACGGCGTCCGCACCGTCCGCACCACCGATGATCGAGTAGTGGTTGGTGCCGGGGACGGTGGCGGCGGGGACGCGGGTTTCGTCCAGGCCGGCCGACCTGAGGCGCGCCGCGTCGTAGAGCCCCTGCGGTTCGTTGAGCAGCCCGCGTTCGGCCCAGAGCAGTTCGGCGGGGCAGGGCAGTTGGTGGACGGCGGCAGCGGCCTCCTTGTCCAGCAGCACCTCGCGGCCGTCCTGCCGGATCGCCTCGGGGACGCAGGAGGAGCGGAGTCCGGGCTCCGTCCCGACGAGGTCGCGCTGGGTGTAGGCGTCCATCCGTGCGGTCCACTCGTCGACGAAGGCGGGGTGGGCCTGCCAGAACTCCCGGTACGCCTGCCGGTCCGGGAAGGTCATGGACAGCCGTGCGAGGGCGGGGCCGAGGACCGCCGCCAGTGCGTCGTCCTCGTGGACCCCTGCGGGGAGCGGGAAGCTCACGGCCCCGTCGACCAGCAGGACCCGGCTCACCAGCCCGGGGTGGCGTACCGCGGTCAGGGCGCAGACCCACGCCCCCATCGAGTGCCCCGCCAGGTGGGCCGGGCCGAGGCCCAGGGCGCGGACGACCTCCGCGACGTCGTCCGCGTGGCGGGCGAGGCCGAACGGGCCGTCTACCGAGCGGCTGTCCGCCCGTCCCCGGAGGTCCG
Source organism: Kitasatospora sp. NPDC093679 (assembly GCF_040683455.1). Taxonomy (NCBI): domain Bacteria; kingdom Bacillati; phylum Actinomycetota; class Actinomycetes; order Kitasatosporales; family Streptomycetaceae; genus Kitasatospora; species Kitasatospora sp. NPDC093679. The sequence goes on along the minus strand of NZ_JBFBDW010000019.1, from coordinate 86,770 downwards.
GAGCGATCAGGGTGGCCCGGCCGGCCAGCCGGTCGGCGATCTCGCCCCAGGCCAGGGCGTTGGCGGTGATGCCGTGGACGGCGACCACCGTGGGTGCGTCGGGCACCCGGGCCGGCCAGCGCAGGACGGCCAGGTCCCCACCGGGCACGGGGACGGACAGTTCGTCGTGCACGGGTCCTCCGGAGATGCTCACGCTGCCTCATTTCCACGGATTCGAACAGGCACGGCCGAGCCGGCACGGGCGGCACGGAGACGGGCGGGCAGTCTAGCCAGGCCGCCCGGCAGGAGGTAGACCACCACGACGAACAGGCCGCCCAGCAGGAAGAGCGGCTGGGAGAGCGGGACGCGCAGCACGGCGGGCAGGTCGGCGACGGCGGCGGAGTTGGCGAGGTCGCCGAGACGGTGGCCGGCCCAGGTGTAGAGGACGCCGCCGAGCAGCGGACCCCAGCGCGTGCCGGATCCGCCGAGCACCACCATGACCAGCAGCGCGAGGGTGGCGTCGGAGGTCGCGGCCTGCGGGGTCGCGCCGCCGGTCAGCAGCAGGTACACGACGCCGCCGGCGCCGGCCAGGGCTCCGGCCACGACGAAGGCGATCAGCTTGTAGCCGTACGGCCGCAGGCCGAGGACCTCGACGCGTCGTTCGTTCTCCCGGATGCCGGCCCAGACCCGGCCGATCGGCGAGCCGACGGTGACGTGGACGATCGCGAGGGTGAGGACGAGGTACCCGAGCGCGATCCAGTAGAGGTTGGCGGTGTTGCCGATGCCGACCAGCGAGGACGGCAGCAGGTCCGCGGGGGCGGCGCGCCCCTCCTCGCCGCCGGTGAGGCCGCCGGGGTTGCGCTGGACGAGGATCGCCCCGGCCTGGGCGAAGGCGAGCGTGACCATGGAGAAGCCGATGCCGGTGACCCGGAGGCTGACCGCGCCCAGCAGCACGGCGAGCAGGGTGGCGCAGGCGATGCCGGCGGCAGCGGCCGGCAGCAGGGGGAGGCGGAGTTCGAGCATGGCGAGGTCGGTGCAGTAGAGACCCGCCGCGAAGTAGAGGGCGTGGCCGAAGGAGAGCAGGCCCGTCCGGCCGAGGAGCAGGTCGTAGCCGGTGGCGAGGGCCCCGTAGAGGAGGCACAGGGCGATCAGTTGGAGGCTTCCGGGGCTGCCGAGCGGCCCGTCGAGGAATCCCGGGACGGGAAGCGCACTGTATGGGGCGACAAGGAACAGGATCAGCAGGGTGATCGGCCACCAGCGTAGTGCTCGACGGAGCGGAGTCGAGCCGTCACCGAATGATTCACCTGTTCGAGGGATGGTGCGACCACGTCCCGGTGTTCCAGAATCTCCGTCAGAAGCACCGCCGGGCCATGAGACTGTGACGCCCGTCGGGCTCTCGGTGCCCGTGGTCGAGGAGTTGGCGGTCACGCGAGCCTCCCGGTGAGTCCGCGGGGCCGTACGAGGAGAAGTACGGCGAGGAGTACGACGACGGAGAGATCGCCCAGCCCGGCGGCGGTGTAGTAGTTGGCGAACTGCTGGACGAGGCCCACTGCGGCCGATGCGACGGCGGCACCGGTGACCGAGCCCATGCCGCCCATGACGACCACGACGAAGGCGAAGATCAGCAGACCGGTGCCCTGGCCGGGGTTGACGGAACCGAAGTAGAGACCGGCGAGCGCGCCCCCGAGTGCGGCGGCGGCTCCGCCGATGGCGAAGACCAGGGTGAACGCACGACGCACGTCGACACCGAGGGCCGTGACCATGGCGCGGTCCTCGACACCGGCCCGGACGATGAGGCCGTACCGGGTACGGCTCAGGAAGAGGCGCAGCAGCACCAGCACCACGAGGGCCGCGCCCATCAGGACGAAGCGGTTGACGGGGACGACCGCACCCAGCAGCGAGACGGTGCCGGCCAGCGCGGCCGGCGGTTGGAAGGGCCGGGCGTCGGCGCCCCAGATGCCCATGATCAGGGCGGGCAGCGCCAGGCCGACGCCGACGGTGGCCAGGATCTGGTCGCGAGGACGACTGTAGAGGGGCCTGATCACGGCCAGTTCGAGCAGGACGGAGGCGGCGGTCCCCGTAGCGGTGCCGAAGAGCACCGCCGGCCAGAAGCCCACCCCCGCCTCGGCGGAGGCCCACCAGGCGGCGTAGGCGCCCACCGACAGCAGGGCCCCGTGGGCGAAGTTGAGCACGTCCATCAGACCGAAGATCAACGACAGCCCGGAGGCCACCAGGAAGTAGAGAGCGCCCAGACCGAGACCCGTACAGACGAGGAGGACGACGGTGTTCATGGAGAGGTCACCTCCGTAGCGGATTCGACGGGACGGGGGGAGTCGTCGGCCGCGGCCTGCGCGGCGGCAGCAGAAGCGCGCCTGCTGCCGACGCCGAGCAGTCGGCGCGAGGCCTCCTCGTCGGCCAGCAGTTCGGCGGTGTCGCCCCGGTGGACGGTCCGGCCGTCGGCCAGGACGGTGCAGCGGCCGGCCAGCCGTCTCACCAGTGCGAGGTTCTGTTCGACGAGCAGGATCGGCACCCGTTCCGCCGCCCGGGCCAGGACCTCGGCCACCTCGGAGACGATCTTCGGTGCCAGACCCTTGGTGGGCTCGTCGGCGATGATCAGCCGGTTGCGGTTGAGCAGGGTGCGGCCGATCGCCACCATCTGCTGCTGGCCACCGGAGAGGGTCCCGGCGGCCTGTCGGGCCCGCTTACGCAGCTCGGGGAAGAGCTCGTGCACCAGGTCGTAGGCGGGCTCGGCATCACGCTCGGCCAGCCGGAGGTTCTCGGCCACGGTGAGCCCGGCGAAGACGCCGCGGTCCTCCGGGGCGTAGCCGATGCCCTGGCGGACGACCAGATGGGTCGGCAGTCCTGCCAGTTCGGCCCCGTCGAAGAGGAGGCTTCCCGACCTCGGCACCAGGCCCATGACCGCCTTGGCCGTGGTGGTTTTGCCCGCGCCGTTGCGGCCGAGCAGCGCGGTCACGCCCGTGGGGGCCACGTCGAGGTCCACGCCGTGCAGGATGTGCAGGCCGTCGATGACCACCCGCAGGTCCCGCACGGCGAGCAACGGCTTCGGCATCTCCGCCGCACCCGCCGCCCGCCCGTCCACCGTCGTCTCCCGCGTCTTCCGATACTGCGTCAGAAAGGGATCGTCCGTCACAGCGCCTCACCCAGGTAGGCCTGCTGCACGGTGGGGTCCGCCATCACCGCAGCAGGCGTGTCCAGTGCCAGAAGGGTGCCGTGGTGCATCACGGCGAGCCGGTCGGCGAGACCGAGCAGGACGTCCATGTGGTGTTCCACCATCAGCACCGTCCGGCCCGACTCCCGGTGCACCGAGCGGATCAGTTCGGTGAGGGCCGGGACCTCCTCCGCGCTGACGCCGGCCATCGGTTCGTCGAGCAGGATCAGCCGCGGTTCGGCGACCAGCAGCACGGCCAGTTCGAGCTTGCGCTTCTCGCCGTGCGAGAGGGCGTTCGCCACGGTGTCCGCCCGGTGCCCGAGGTCGGTCCGTTCCAACGTCTCGGCGACCTGGGCGGAGTACCGGTCGGCCCGGCGCCAGAAGCGGTAGGAGGCGGCCGGCCCGGCCGCGCCCTGCGCAGCCAGCCGTACGTGCTCGGCAACCGTCATCCCGCCCCACAGCGAGGAGGTCTGGAACGTCCGTCCGATCCCGCGCCGGGCCCGTGCGTGTACGGGCAGGCCCGTGATGTCCGCCCCGTCCAGTTCCAGCGTGCCGTGGCTCGCCGGGTAGATCCCGGAGATCAGGTTGAACAGGGAGGTCTTCCCCGCACCGTTGGGTCCGATGAAGGCGACGAACTCGCCCTCTCCCACGGTGAAGGAGACGTCCTCCACGATCGGCACACCCCGGACCGACCAACCGAGCCCCGTCAGCCGCAGGACGGGCTCGGCGGTCCGCACGGCGGCCGTGCTCCCGCCCACCGGCCGCGGGACACCCGCCTGCCCGGAGTGGGCTGCCTGCCCGCGCAGGACCGCCTGCCCGGGGAGGGCTGTCTCCCCGGGCAGGCCGGCTGCGGCGCCGGACGGCCCCGCGCCGGGCCCCGATGCGGATGGCTGCTCCACGATCAGCCGACCATGGCGAGGACGGGCGGCGCCACCTGCTCGGCGGGCAGGACCTTCTCCACGGTGGGCTTGGCAGCGGCACCGCTGCCGGTCAGCCGGACCTGGAACATCGGCTGCAGCAGCGCGTGGTCCTCGGCGCGGACGGTGAGGTGGCCCTTCACGCCGTCGAAGCTCCACCCCTCCAGGGCCTTCACCAGGGCGGCGGTGTCGTCGGCGGAGCCCTTGTTGGCCTCGACCGCGTGCACCACCATCTGGGCGGCGGTGAAGCCGTCGGGGGTGAAGATGTCCGGCTTGCCGCCGCCCTTGGCAACGGCCTCGGTCATCGCCTTCTCGATGTCCGTCCCGGCCGCACCGGCGAAGTAGTGGTTGAGGAAGGAGATCTTCTCGCCCGCCGGGCCGAACAGCGGGTACGAGGCAGCGAGGTCCAGGCCGGTGACCACCCGGGTGGAGGAGAAGACGTCCTGCTGGTTGAGTGAGGTCCACAGGGCGGAGGCGGTCTCGCCGGCCCAGGCCACGAACAGCAGGTCGGGCTTGGCGGCCTTGGCCTGGGTCGCGAACGGCGTCAGGTCGGTCGCGCTGGGCGGGGCGAAGACGGCGTCGACCGTGGCGCCCTCCTTGCCGAGGACGGCCTTGACGGCGGCCACGTTGGCCTGTCCGAAGGCACTGTCCTGGGCCAGCACCGTCACCTTCTTGCCCTTGGCGTCGCCCACGAACGAGGCCGCGGTCAGGGTGTCCTGGTAGGACTGGCGGCCCGAACGGAAGGTGTACTTGTTGAGCGCGGTGACCTTGTCGGCGGCGGCCGGTCCGCTGATGAAGAGCACCTTGTTCTGCGCGGCGAAGGGCGCCACCTGCAGGGCCACCCCGGAGGCGGTGGAGCCGGCGAGGATCTTGTAGCCCTTGCCGATCAGCTCCTTGGCGCCGGACACCGCCTTGGCGGGGTCGCCGGCGTCGTCCTGCTCGACGAACTCGATCGGGTGCCCGTCCACCGTGCCGGTGCCCTTGGTCGCGTAGTCGAGCCCTGCCTTGAAGCCCTCCAGGTACTGCTTGCCGTACGCGGCGAGCGGGCCGGTCTTGGAGTAGAGCAGGCCGACCTTGACCGGGCTCGAAGCCCCGCCGTTCCCGCTTGCGGAGTCCGTCCCCGCCGTACCGGCCTCGGCGCAGCCGACCGCCAGCACGCCGCAGGCCGCCAGGACGGCGATCCGCCGCCCGACGTGCCGCGAACCGCCCGCGGCACCGCCGCCGGTGGCCGCGGTGCTGCGGGCGGCTCCCGGGGCCGGGGCGGCCGTGGACGCGGCCCGGGCCGCACCGATGGATCTGACGCGGGGAAGTGCTGTGTGGCGCATGGCGGCCGGCTCCTGGGGATCGCTGCGGGGGTGGATGCCGGAACCGTAGGAGTGCGGCAGGCCCGGGGACATATGGCCGGACGACGCACCGACCGCCCCGGCTGTGTGCCCCTCAGCCATGTCGGAGCTCCGCAGGGCGATCCGTGTGGCACGGCCCCATGGCCGGGGCGCACCGAATGTCGGGCGCCGCCATGGATCCGGCCGGGCCCCGCAGCGAGGGTGGAGGAGCCCGACCGGCCCCGACCGGCCCGCCGACCACGCCTGATCACCGTCAGCGCTGCGCCCGGCCCGGCACCCCGCCACGGTCCCCGGTCCCGGGCACCCGAACGCTCCCGCCCGTCCCGCCGCGGCCCACCACCGGCCCCCGACCCGGCCCGCCGCCCAGCGCTGCGCCGGCCCCCGGCGCGGCCCACCGCCCGGGCCGGGGCCGGGCCCACCACCCGCTGCTCCGCCCGGTCCTCGGATCGGAGAGCCGCCGGCAACCCCCACCCCCGCCCTCAGTGAGGTGACCCCTTGGACAAGGTCCTTGTCTCCCCCGACCGTGCCGTCGAGGACATCCCCGACGGAGCGATCCTCGCCGTCGGCGGATTCGGTCTCTGCGGCATCCCGAGCACCCTGCTGGGCGCACTCGCGGCGGCGGGCACGTCCGGGCTGCGCGTCGTCTCCAACAACTGCGGCGTCGACGACTGGGGCCTCGGCCTGCTGCTGCGTGCGGGCCGGATCGCCCGGATGACGTCCTCGTACGTCGGCGAGAACAAGGAGTTCGCCCGGCAGTACCTGAGCGGGGAGCTTGAGGTCGAGCTGACTCCGCAGGGCACGCTGGCCGAGCGGCTGCGCGCCGGGGGTGCCGGCATCCCCGCCTTCTACACCCCGGCGGGCGCGGGGACGCAGGTCGAGGAGGGGGGTCTGCCCTGGCGGTACGCCGCCGACGGCTCGGTGGCGGTCGCCTCACCGGCGAAGGAGGTCCGCGAGTTCGGGGGGCGACGCTACCTGCTGGAGGAGGCCATCACGGCGGACTTCGCGCTGGTCAGGGCCGAGGTGGCCGACCGGCACGGCAACTGCGTCTTCCACGCGGCCGCCCGCAACTTCAATCCGCTGTGCGCCACCGCCGGGCGGGTCACGGTGGTCGAGGCCGACCTGGTCGTCGAGCCGGGCGAGCTCCCGCCGGACGCGGTGCACCTGCCCGGTGTCTACGTCGACCGGGTCGTCGCCGCCGACCCCGCGGACCGCCGCATCGAGCGCCGCACCGTCCGTCCGATCCCCCAGGAGGTCTGAGATGCCCGCCACCGAAACGTCCACGGCCCCCACCGCGACGGCCACGGCCACCACCGCCCTCGACCCCCGGGACGTGCTGGCCGCCCGGGCCGCCCGGGAACTGCGCGACGGCCAGTACGTGAACCTCGGAATCGGCCTGCCGACCCTGATCCCCAATCACCTTCCGCCCGGTGTGCACGTCGTGCTGCACTCGGAGAACGGGATCCTCGGGGTGGGGCCGTACCCGCAGGAGGGCACCGAGCACCCGGATCTGATCAACGCGGGCAAGGAGACGGTGACGGTCGAGGCCGGCGCCTCGTACTTCGACTCGGCGTTCTCGTTCGGCATGATCCGGGCGGGCCGGATCGACGTGTCCGTGCTCGGCGCGATGCAGGTGTCCGCCTCGGGCGACCTCGCGAACTGGATGATCCCCGGCAAGATGGTCAAGGGCATGGGCGGCGCCATGGACCTCGTGCACGGCGCGCGCCGGCTGATCGTGGTGATGGAGCACACCGCCAAGGACGGTTCACCGAAGATCGTCGACGAGCTGTCGCTCCCGGCCACCGGCCGCGGCGTGGTGCACCGGATCGTCACCGACCTCGCCGTCCTCGACGTCACCCCGGACGGCCTCCTGCTGGTGGAGGTGGCCCCGGGCCGCACGGTCGAGGAGGTCCGCGCCGCCACCGAGCCCCCGCTGGGCCTCTCCCCCGCGCTTTCGGCCGGACTCTCGGCCTGAGCCCCCGAAGACGGGGAAGGCCGGTCGCTCGCTGCCCTCACAGCGCGCGGCCGGCCTTTCCGTACCCGATCAGTCGTTCAGGTTCGGGATCTTCCAGTCGATCGGCTCGGCGCCGAAGCCCTCCAGGGCGGCGTCGATCTGCGAGAACGGCTTGCTGCCGAAGAACAGCTTCGCGGAGAGCGGCGACGGGTGGGCGCCCTGCACGACGACGTGGCGGTCGGTGTCGATCAGCGGCAGCTTCTTCTTCGCGTAGTTGCCCCACAGCACGAAGACGCAGGGCTCCTCGCGCTCGCTGACGGCCTTGATCACCGCGTCGGTGAACTTCTCCCAGCCCTTGGCCTTGTGCGAGTTGGCCTCGTGCGCCCGCACCGTCAGCACCGCGTTGAGCAGCAGGACGCCCTGCTCGGCCCAGTGCATCAGGTAGCCGTTGTCGGGGGCGGGGATGCCGAGGTCGGCTTCCAGCTCCTTGAAGATGTTCCGCAGCGACGGCGGGGTCTTGGTGCCCGGCAGGACGGAGAAGCTCATGCCGTGGGCCTGGCCGTCGTCGTGGTACGGGTCCTGACCGAGGACCAGCACGCGGACCTTGTCGTACGGGGTCGCCTCCAGCGCGGCGAACTCCTGCCCGCTCGGCGGGAAGACCTGGTGCTCGGCGCGCTCGCCGGCCACGAAGGCGGCCAGCTGGGCGAAGTACGGCTTGCCGACCTCGTCCGCGAGCACGTCCTGCCAGGACTCGGGCAGCTCGAAACCGGCGCCCGCGGCCGTCTCAGCCAGATCCGTCACGACAAACCTCCCACCGACCGCGCCGCACTGCGCAGCGGTCGCCTCCGACGTACGACTTCCTACGAACCTGAACGCTACACACCCCTACCGACAGCCCGCTCCGCCCACCCGCCTCCCCGCCGGATCCCCCGGGAATCCGCACCGGTCCCGCCCGGGGGTGCTAAGCGCTCGCAGCGCTCTCAGACCTGGAGGGCCGCCTCGGGCTCCGCCCCGGTCTCCGCGTCGGCCCGGGCACGGTCCCGGCGGACCCGCACGTGCTCGACCGCGTTGAGCCCGACGAGCACGACGGCCAGCGCGGTCAGCGCCGTGAGGGCCGGCAGGTGCGGCATGAGCGGCAGTAGGACGAGGACCAGGCCGGCGGCCCCCAGCCGGGTCGGCGAGACCTTGCCGAACATCATCCACCGCGTGTAGCTGAAGGAGAGCAGGTAGAGCACGCAGCCGCCGTACAGCAGCGCGACGGTGCCGAGGCCCAGGGCGTGGCCCGGTTCGGCGACGGTCTCGCCGAAGCCCACCGCCACCGCGATGACACCGGCGATCAGCAGCAGGTGGCCGTACGAGAACACCCGGCGGATCATGTCGCGGCGGGAGGCGGCCGTCTCGACGGCGAACCGCATGGCGTCGGACGCGAAGCCGAAGTAGAGCCACCACAGGGCGCAGGAGATGGCGAACGCTACGGCCACCGACAGCAGTTGGCCGGTGTGCAGGTCCGAGCCCGCGACCGGTCCGCCGATGCCCACGATGGACTCGCCGAGCGCCACGAGCAGGAACAGCCCGAACCGCTCCGGCAGGTGGCCCGGGTGGTAGGTCACGGCGGCCAGGCGGCGGCGGAAGACCAGCGGCGCGGCCAGGTCGCAGGCCGCACCCGCGGCCCACAGGACGGTCCGGGCGGGGCCGTCCGTCATACCGCCGAGGAGCATCAGCGGGCCGCTGACGGCGCCCCCGACGCCGTACGGGCCGAGCCAGACGCGGCGGATGCCGCGGACCAGCCACAGCAGCACCAGCCGGGCGGCCCAGTAGCCCGCACCGAAGAGCAGGCCCCGGGCGCCGTACGCGCCGGGCAGGGCGAGGGCCATGAACAGGCCGCAGAGGCCCACGCCGAAGATCCCGATCCGGTCGCGCGGGGTGTCGACGTCACGGACGTTGGCCTGCACGGTCGTCCCGACCCAGCACCAGTAGACCGGTGCGAAGGCCACCAGCGCCCGGCCCGTCCCCGCCCAGTCGTGGTGGTGGTGCAGCAACTGGGACACCTGGGTCACCGCGAAGACGAAGACCAGGTCGAAGTAGAGCTCCGCCCAGGTCACCCGCTTCTCGTCCACCCCGCCCGGCGGCTGCGCCCCGCCCGGCGTCCCCGCCGCGTGCGCGGTCCCCTCCCCCGGTTCCGTCCGGGGTCTTCCCACTTCCGTTGCCCGTTCCACTGCTCCCCCTCGGGCTCGAACGGCGCCACCGCCACGGCACCGGCCCGAGAAGGCAGGCCCCGCGGCGGCGGCGCACCGTCCGGATCCGGTCCGGACCCGGTATAGATCTCGTCAGTCTGGCCTCCGACCGAACCAGGCTGTGCTGTTGCCCCGCGACACGTCGGTGACCAGCAGCGGAACAGTTGCCGTTGGCTACTGGCCGTCAGCTTTGGCCAGCCTCGGACGGGCCGCAGACGGCCCGCAGACGGCCCGGCCGGACCTCCATGAGTACCGGCGGTTCCGCCAGTGATTGACCAGGAACACGCAGGCGGATCCGATCACAACGAGCGGTCCGGCCGCGACGAGGCCAATGATGATCAGCACGGCCCATACAAGTGGTGAGTCCATACCCTCTCTCCCCGGGGGCCTAGTCAGACAGGGGCTGGCACAGCCAGGCGGGGCGCGGCCTTCAGGTCAGACGGGCACTACTCGTCGTCCCGCTCCAGGATCAAGCCAACCGAACCTGCCTCGAGCCCGTTGCCGTCTTCGAGGTGCAGGTGGCTACCGTCCGGCGTACCGCCCTCGGCAAGCGTCAGGAGATGGCGAGCGAGGGTTCGAAGCCCGGTGGCGTTAGCTGCGACGACGACCTCGGCGCCGGCCTTCCGAACGCTGATCTGCGCGTTCTCTTCCCAGCCGAACACGCGCGAGACGCCGTCAGAGTGCGTGGTCACGGTGTAGCTGGCGCGGGGCCCCTGCTCTGCTGTCATGAGGTACATCCTGCCGGATTGCCTGTTCTCCGGGCTTGGGCACGGGGGCATCCCCTGGGTCACGCGGACCCCGGGTTGACGCCAAGGATCTACACCCGCCTGACGCCGAGCAGCCGGGAGCACGCCCGGAAGGCCGTGGACGCGGTGTTCGGCCACGGCTCTGGCCGCTGACGTCCCGCAGAGAGCCAGATGGCAAGCACAGCGCCTACCAGTGGAAAACCCACTGGTAGGCGCTGTGAGGATTTCTGACGGTCAGAACGGAGCCGACGGCCTATGCTCTATTGCCTCGGCCGTAACTAACCGCAGGACCGATGGGCCGTCAGTACTGGTGCGACTTCGTCGGGTGCGGGTGGCGCTTGGGGCCGGTCGGAGTCGAGGTGGGAGTCGCCGTCGGCGTGGGAGTGGCCGTCGGGGTGCCGCCGGGGACGGTGTCGGCACCGGTGAGCAGGTTGTGGGTGCCCAGGGCGGTGAGGGCCGTCCCGTCGAAGCGGTAGGTGGTGGCGTTGCCGGAGGCGTCGACGGCGCGGAGGTCCACGGTGCCGTCCTGGTCGACGTCGGCGGCCTGGACGAGCGGCTTCGCCGCGGCGTCCCAGCCTTCGGCCGCGACAAGGACCGGTGTGGCGGGGGTGCCGAGGGTCATGTCGAGCAGGGCCGCGGGGCTGTAGTAGTACAGCTGGCCACCCGTCTCGGAGCGGGCGAAGAGCGCCGGCATGTTGTCGACGAGTGCGGTCGTGATGCTCCAGCCGCTCCAGGTGCCGCTGCCGGTGGGGTTGGTCTCGGTGAGGACCAGCTCGGGCGGGAAGAATGCACCGGGCGCCGCGGCGGTGGGCTGCAGCCACAGCGCACCGTCGAGGACGCTCAGTAGCGACGGGAGGGGGTTCGGCTCGCCCTGGGCGGCGGTGGTGTACAGCTGGCCGGCATTGGCTATGAACGTGGGCAGTGCGCCGGTGACGGGCGACGTGAATGCGACCGAGGGGACGCCGATGCCGCTCAGCGGGTTCAGAGGAGATCCGTCTCCGGTGCCGTAGATCACCGTGCCGGATCCGGTGGCCGGGTTGTAGATCAGGACGTCGTTGGGGCCGGCACCGGTGCGGAAGTGCCCGACGATCGCCTGGCGGTCGTTGTAGTCGGCGGGGCTGCTGCCGCTCGCGCCCAGGCCGTTGACTCCGATGTCGGTCGCGGTGCCGGTGAGGTTTCCGCCCGCTGCACCGTCGGTCAGCCAGAGACCGGCGTCGAGCGAGGCTTGGTTGCCGACCACGACGAGGTCGGTGTAACCGTCGCCGTTGAGGTCGTTCTCGATGGCCGTCACGGTGTCGGCGTGGGCGGGCAGGACGAGGCCGCCCAGGGCTGCGGCGGTCACGGCGGTGACGACCGCTGCGGCGCGAGCGTGCAGGGGGAGACGGCGTTGTGACATGGGGTGCCTCGGGTCTTCCGTGAGGAGCACAGTGGCCGGTCGCGGCGGACCGGCGCGAGGATCATGGCACAGCGCCTTCGTGCACGGTGCACCGGTCCAGGAGCAGTAGGGCCGGACCAAGGGATGGTGACGCCGCATCACCGCACCGGAGCGTCGCTGACGCACCCAGGACTCGGACCGCTGACGGCCCACAAACGGCCCAGCGAGCAAACACAGCGCCCCTACCGGCGGAAAACCGCTGGTAGGGGCGCTGCGACTGTCCCTGACGGTCAGATCTCGTCGATCAGGTCGGCGATCGACTTCACGACGCGCGTCGGCCGGTACGGGAAGCGTTCGACGTCGGCCGGCGAGGTGAGGCCGGTCAGGACGAGGATCGTCTCCATGCCGGCCTCCATGCCGGAGACCACGTCGGTGTCCATCCGGTCGCCGATCATCGCGGCGGTCTCCGAGTGCGCCCCGGCGGTGTTGAGCGCCTCACGCATCATCAGCGGGTTGGGCTTGCCGACGAAGTAGGGCTCGACGCCGGTGGCCTTGGTGATGAGGGCGGCGACGGAGCCGGTGGCCGGGAGCACGCCCTCGGTGGACGGGCCGGTCTCGTCGGGGTTGGTGCAGATGAAGCGGGCGCCGCCGTTGATCAGGCGGATCGCCTTGGTGAGCGCCTCGAAGCTGTAGGTGCGGGTCTCGCCGAGCACCACGTAGTCCGGGTCCTTGTCGGTCAGCACGTAGCCGGCCTGGTAGAGCGCGGTGGTGAGGCCGGCCTCGCCGATGACGTACGCGGTGCCGCCGGGCCGCTGGCTCTTGAGGAACTTGGCGGTGGCGAGGGCGGAGGTCCAGATGCATTCCTCCGGCACCTCCAGGCCCATGCCGGCGAGGCGGGCGCTGAGGTCGCGCGGGGTGTAGATCGAGTTGTTGGTGAGCACCAGGAACGGCTTGCCGGACTCCCGCAGGCGGCGGAGGAACTCCTCCGCGCCGGGGATCGGCGTGCCCTCATGGATGAGGACGCCGTCCATGTCGGTCAGCCAGGACTCGATGGGCTTGCGGTCTGCCACGTGCGTGTCTCCCGAGGTCGTGCGGTGGTCGTACGGAACTGCACCCCTCCGCCCGGTGCCCGCTGCGGGCCCTCCGCGACGTGTGGGGGTCCTACTGGCTGCCCCAACACGCCCAGCCTAATCCGCACACCTGCCCGGCGGGAGGACGTCCCGACCAGCGGACTCGGCTGCGGCCCGCTCCGGCCCGTTCCTGGCCCGCCCCGGCCCGCGCCGGGCCCGCCGGACTCCGGTACGGCACCTGCCGGCCAGCCGCAGGACCCGGGGCCCGCCGCCTCAAGAACGCCTTAAAGACCCCATAACAGCACTGATCACCCGTCAATCCGGCCATCGGCAGTGGTTAGCGTGCTGGCACAGCGTCCCCGACCCTCGATCCTGGAGCGCCGCCATGTCCGCTCGTCCCTCCGCCCGCCGCCGGGTCACCGTCCTCGCCTGCACCCTCGCCGGCCTGGCCCTGTCCGGCACGCTCGGCACCGGCACGGCCGCCGCGCACGGCTCGATGCAGAACCCGCTGAGCCGGGTCGAGGGCTGCTACCTGGAGGGCCCGGAGCACCCGAAGTCCGCGGCCTGCGCGGCGGCGATCGCCCGCGGCGGCACCCAGGCGATGTACGACTGGAACGGTGTGCGGATCGGTGACGCCAACGGCCGCCACCAGCAGCTGATCCCGGACGGCAAGCTGTGCAGCGCCAACAACGCGGAGTTCGCCGGCCTGGACCTGCCCCGCGCGGACTGGCCTGCCACCAACCTGACGGCCGGCTCGCCGTTCACCTTCCGGTACCGCGCCACCGCGCCGCACCGCGGCACCTTCCGGCTGTACGTCACCAACGGCACGTACGACCCGGCCAAGCCGCTCGCCTGGTCGAACCTGCAGTCCACCCCGTTCCTGACGGTCACCGACCCGCAGCTGGTCGACGGCCAGTACGTGCTGCCCGGTCGGATCCCGGCGGGGCTGAAGGGGCGCCAGCTGGTGTACGCGATCTGGCAGCGTTCGGACAGCCCGGAGGCGTTCTACTCCTGTTCCGACGTGGTCTTCGACGGCAGCGGCAAGACCGCCGGCACGGCCCCCGTCCCGCCCGCGGGCAGCGGCACCCCGCACGTCCACGACTCCGCCGCCGCCACCCCGGCCACCGGCTCCGGCACGGGCGCCGTCGCACCCGTCGCCGTACCCGCCGCGGCGACCGGTTCCCCCGTCGGCACCGGGCAGGGCACCCCCTCGGCCTCCGCCCCCGGCACCCCGGCGGCCTCCGGGACGCCCGCCGTCACGGACGCCGTCCCGGCCGGGCAGCAGCTCGCCCAGACCGGCACCGACCGTTCCACCGGGCTGATCGCCGCCGTCGGCACGGCGTTCGTGCTCTCCGGCGCCGCGATGGCCGTGCTGCGCCGCCGCAACCGCGCCCGCGGCACGCACGCGCGCTGACCCGGCCGGCCGACGCGGCCGTGGTTGAGTGGGTCGCATGACCAGCGCGCCCCGCACCCCGTTCCGCGTCGGCCTGATCGGCTACGGCCTGGCCGGTTCCGCCTTCCACGCCCCGCTGATCGCCACCACCCCCGGACTGCAGCTGGTCGCGGTGGTCACCGCCAACCCGGACCGCCGCGACCGGCTGCACCGCGCCCATCCCGGGGCGCAGCCGCTCGACACCCCGGCCGACCTGTTCGACCGGGCGGAGGACCTCGACCTGGTGGTCGTCGCCTCCCCCAACCGCACCCACGTGCCGCTCGCCGAGGCGGCGGTCGCCGCCGGCCTGCCGGTGGTGATCGACAAGCCGCTCGCGGGCTCGGCCGTCGAGGCGGCCCGGCTCTGCGACGCGGCGGAGCGGGCCGGGGTGCTGCTCTCGGTCTTCCAGAACCGCCGCTGGGACGGCGACTTCCTGACGGCCCGCCGGCTGATCGGTGAGGGTGCGCTCGGCCGGGTGCACCGCTTCGAGTCGCGCTTCGAGCGGTTCCGGCCGAAGCCCAAGCCGGGGTGGCGGGAGCTCGCCGACCCGGCCGAGGTCGGCGGCACCCTGTACGACCTGGGCAGCCACCTCGTCGACCAGGCGCTCACGCTCTTCGGCCCGGCCGAATCGGTGTACGCGGAGATCGACACCCGGCGCGACGGCGCGGTGGTCGACGACGACGCCTTCCTGGCGCTCACCCACGCCTCCGGTGTCCGCTCCCACCTGTGGACGAGTGCCGTCGCCCCGGTCGGCGGCCCCCGGCTGCGCGTCCTCGGCGACCGCGCCGGGTACGTCAAGTTCGGCATGGACCCGCAGGAGAGCGACCTCAGGACGGGCCGCACGCCCGGCGACGGCTACCCGTGGGGCGCCGACGACCCCGCCGCGTACGGCACCCTCGGCACCGACGAGGGCGCCGAGCGCATCCCCACCGATCCCGGCGACTACCCCGCCTACTACGCCGGCATCGCCGCCTCGCTGGCCGACGGCACCCCGCCGCCGGTGGGCCCGCGGGACGCCGTCGCCGCGCTCACCGTCCTGGAGGCGGCCCGCACCTCCGCCGCCACGGGCAGCGTCGTCCGCCTCGGCTGACGTCCGCCTCGGCCGACGATCGCCCCGCGGACCGGCCCGGGCCCGGGGAACGCCGCGGGGCCGGCCGCGGATCGCGGCCGGCCCCGGGGCCGTGCTGTCCTCACCCGTCAGCGGGCGTACGGGTTGCCGCCCGGAGGCGGCGGGGTCTGCCCCTGCGGCGGCGGGTAGCCGCCGGGCGCGGGGGGCTGCTGGCCGTACGGGGCGGCCGACGGCTGCTGCCCGTAGGGGCCGGCGGGCGGCTGCTGGGCGGGGAAGCCCGGCGCCTGGTGGGGCGGCTGGGCACCGTACGGCGCGGGCGGCGGCACCGGGGCCGCGCCCGCGGCGGCCTTCTTCCGCCGGCCGATCACCAAGAAGACGATCACCAGCAGCACCGCGAAGCCGAAGAGCCCGCCGATGATCATCAGCACCAGGTCGAGCGGGTCCGTGCCGGACCCGTCGTCCGAGGCGGCGGCCGCGGCCTGCGAGGACCCGGCGGGGGCCGGTGCCGTCCCCGGCGCGGTGGCACCGCCGGTGCCCGCACCCGGGGTCGGGTCGGCGGCCGCCGCCGCCTTCAGCGGGAACTCGCCGGCCGGGCCGGGGTCGCCCGGCTCGCTCAGCGCGATCCGCGGGCGCACCGTGCCGAAACCGATGAAGTCGCTGCGCTCCTTCGGGTTGCTGGCCGTGTTGATGAGCACGCGCAGCACCTGGTTGTTGGTCCAGTCCGGGTGCACGGCCCACAGGAGCGCGGCGGAGGCGGAGGCCACGGCCGTGGCGTCGGAGGTGCCCGTGCCCTTGCAGTAGCCGGACGGGCCGGTGCAGGCACGGTAGATGTCGGCACCGGGCGCCGCCAGGGAAACCTGCGTGCCGTGCTCGGACGTCGCGGCCGCCTTGCCGTCCTTGTCGGTGGCGGCCACGCCGACCACGCCGGGGGAGGCCGCCGGGTACTCCACCTGGTTGGTGGTGTTGCCGCTGTTGCCCGCCGCGGCGAAGATCAGGCTGCCACGGGACAGCGCATGGTCCACCGAGGCCTTGAACTTCTGCAGGTCGACCGGCTTGAGGTTCGACGCCGGGATGCCCACCGACATGTTGATGACCTTCGCGCCCTGGTCGGAGGCGTAGACGATCGCCTGGCCCAGCTGCGCCAGGTCGGAGTTCTCCGCCTCGACCTTGCCGCCGTAGTTGTCGTTGACCTTGATCGGCAGGATCTTGGCACCGGGTGCCAGGCCGTATTCGCCCTTGCCGCCCAGACCCTTGCCGGTGCCGGCGATGATGCTCGCCATGCCGGTGCCGTGGCCGACGGAGTCCGAGGTGTTCCCGGCCCCGGTGAAGTCCTTACCGGGCAGCACCTGCCCGGCCAGGTCCGGGTGCGCGGCGTCGACGCCGCCGTCGATCACCGCGACGGTGATGCCCTGGCCGGTACTGATCTTCCACATGTCCGGGGCGTGCATGGCGTCCAGGTACCACTGCTGGGCGCGGATCGAGTCCACGCCGGCGGCCGGACCGGCCGCCACCCCGACGGACAGTGCCGCCGCTGCCATCACTGCGGCGAACCGCCGCCCCCGCACTGCCGTGCCCGTTCGCCGCATCCTGCTCTCCCTCGTCAGCCGTCGCCGTCGGCCCGGCACGCCTACCGACGCACGGACCTGCCCGGCAGCGGGGCGGTTCGTGGCCCCGCTGCCGGGCAGTCGACCTGATTCCTACTCAATCACGCCGGGGTTGACCGGCCCCGAACCGGAGGTCCAGGTGTCCTCGTCCTCGACGAGGTAGTCCGGACGGTTCCCGCGGTTGCGGTCCTTGCGGCCCGCGCCGCCGGCACCGTGGCCGCCGCCGAAGCCGCCCTGGCCGGAGCGGCCGTCCGCGCCCCGCTCGGCCCGGCCGCGCAGACCGGTGCCGCCCTGGGTGAACTCGCCGCCGGCCGCGGGCCCGCGGCGTCCGCCGACCGCACCGCCGGCCCGGCCCACCAGGCCGCCGCCCGCGCGGCCGCCGCCGGCACCGCCCTTGGCGCCCGCACCGCCCGCACCGCCGGCGTGCGGCATGCCACCCATGCCGGGTGCACCGGCGCGGCCCGCCTGGCCCGTCCCCGGGGTACTGCCGGCCGCACCACCACCGGGCCGGGCTCCGGCTCCGGTGCCGCCCGCTCCGGTCGTACCGCCCGCACGACCCGCGCCGACGGTGTTGCCACCGCCGCCGCGACCGCCGGGCAGACCGCCGCCACCGGCACCGCCGCGGCCGCCGCCCAAACCGCCGCCACCGAGGCCACCGCCTCCGAGACCGCCGCCGGGCAGACCGCCGCCACCGAGGTTCCCGCCGCCGGGCAGCGTGCTGCCACCACCGGGCTGGTTACCGCCGGGCAGGGTCGGCGAGGTCGGCATCGTCGGCGCGTGGTCGATGCCGGTGCTCGGCACCTGGCCGGTGTTCGGGTACGGCATGGTGTGCACCGGGCCTGGCCCGGTCGGCACCTGGTGGACCGGCGGCGTCGTGGGCACCGTCTGGTGGCCGGACGGCGGCGTCCACGTGGGCATCTGTGCCGGCCGGCCCGATCCGCCGGTGCCGCCGGTGCCACCGGTGCCGCCGCCGACGGTCACGTTCTGGCCGTCGTCGAGATGCTGGGCACCCGGTACCGACGGGAACTCCGGCGGCTGCGCGGAGTTCAGCCGGGTGACCGACTGGTCGTAGGACTGCCCCAGCTTGGCCATCTGCTGGATCGCGTCCTGGTGCGCCTGGTCGACGCGCTTCTGGGCGGCCTGCGCCTGTTCCTGGGTGACCCAGTCGGAGTCGACCATGCCGGCGACCTTGTCGGCCGCCCAGCCGCCGACCACGTTCCCGATGCCGGGCATCGCCATGCCGCCGGCGATGAAACCGCCGACGCCGACCGCGGTGTTCGGCTGCGCCTCGTACCGGCGGACGAGCTCCATGTCGGAGGTCGGCACGTCCGGCATGCTCCGCTTGACCTCGCCGAGCGTCTCGCCGGCGGTCGCGATGTAGGTGCCGGCGTTCCGCGAGTAGTCGGCGAGCTGCATGGTGGACTTGGAGACGTTGCCTCCCCAGGTCTTGAAGCTGTCGGCCGCCTGGCCCTCCCACTCGAGGCCGCTCATGTGGGCGTGCAGCTCGTTGCTGATCTCGTCCATCTTCTGGGCGGCCAGCAGCAGCCGCTGGCCGACCTGCATGACGGCCACCGGGTCGGCGCTCTCGACCATGGCCACCAACTGCTCGTGGCTGGAGCCGCCGAAGTCGTCGCCGTCGCGGTGGAACCTGACGAATCGCTTCTCGGTCATGCCTCACTCCCCCTCTCCGCTGCCGGAGCGGACATCAGTACGAACCCTGCTGGGTGCCGGTGGACGGCCGGGCGGCCTGCTGCGGGTACGAGGCGGGCTGGGCCTGGGTGCCGCCGCCCGCGGCGGTCCGGTAGCCGGCCGCCGACGACACCTGGGTCTGCTGGTCCGCCTGGTTGAGGATCGTCTGGAACTTCTGGCGCTGTTCCTCGTCGGCGTTGGCGTAGCCGCGGGCCGCCATGTCGATGCTGGCGCTCATCGCCTCGATCTGCAGGGAGAGCGTCTTCGACAGCTGTTCCAGGTTGGCGTGCACCGTGGCGTAGGCGCTCATCAGGCTGCCCGCCTGGCCGAAGTTCTGGCCGAGCTGCCAGGACTGCAGCTGCTGCTGGGAGACCTCGCCGTGGCTCGCGGGCGAGCCGTCGAGGTCCTTGAGGATCGTGTCGACCTTGTTCTTGAAGGTCTGCAGGTTCTCGACCTCGACCTTGACGGCCTGGGCGCCGACCTGGCCGGCGAGGGCCTGGGACTGGGCCACCATGGCCGCGGTCTGAGCGGCCGTCACCGTCGACACGACGTTGTAGAAGATGCCGGACGTGCCGCCGCCGCTGCCGCCGCCGGAGTCCGCCGCGTTCACCATCGTTGAAACCTCCCCCGTGTCCGGCCGGCCCGCCGCGGCCCGCCGTTCCACCACATCTCTCTCGCCCCCGGCAATCGGGGTCCGTCACCGTCCGGTCGGTCGTGCGCACCGACGGGCGGCAGCAACCCCCACCCGTAACATAGCGGCCCGCACGGACGGGCCGTCAGGGGGTACGGACCCTCGGCGGCCATCGGTACGCACTTGTCACCGGACACTCACAACATCCCCGCCCGGGCGTCCTGTTCCCGCCATCGGCGTTCCCCCGCCCGGAACGCCGGACCCCGGCCCGGCTTCTCGCCGGACCGGGGTCGTGCCACGCGTGGCGGGGCCCGGTCAACGCCGCCAGGCGGCCAGGTGGGTGTCGATCTCGGCGGCGAGCCGGGCCTTGCCGCCCTGGTCGAGGAAGGACGCCTCGACGGCGTTCTTGGCGAGCGCGGCGACGCCGGCCTCGTCGAGGTCGAGCAGCCGGGCGGCGACGGCGTACTCGGTGTTGAGGTCGGTGCCGAACATCGGCGGGTCGTCGCTGTTGACGGTGACGAGCAGTCCGGCGTCGACCATCTGCTTGATCGGGTGCTCCTCGATCTGCTCGACGGCGCGGGTGGCGATGTTGGAGGTCGGGCAGACCTCCAGCGCGATCCGGTGCTCGCCGAGGTGGTCGAGCAGCACCCGGTCCTGGACGGCCTGGGTGCCGTGGCCGATCCGCTCCGCGCCGAGGTCGCGCAGGGCGTCCCAGACGGTCTGCGGGCCGGTGGTCTCGCCGGCGTGCGGGACGCTGCGCAGGCCGGCCGCCCGGGCGCGGTCGAAGTAGGGCTTGAACTGGGGGCGGGGCACGCCGATCTCCGGGCCGCCGAGGCCGAAGCTGACCAGGCCCTCGGGGGCGAGGTCGACGGCGAGCCGGGCGGTCTCCTCGGCGGCGGCGAGGCCGGCCTCGCCGGGGATGTCGAAGCACCAGCGCAGCACGACGCCGAGCTCCTTCTCGGCGGCCTTGCGGGCGTCCTCGATGGCCTCCATGAAGGCGACGTCGGGGATGCCGCGGTTCACCGAGGAGTACGGGGTGATGGTGAGCTCGGCGTAGCGGATGTGCTGGCGGGCCATGTCCTCGGCGACGCCGTAGGTGAGGGCGCGGACGTCCTCGGCGTCGCGGATCAGGTCGACGACGCTCAGGTACACCTCGATGAAGTGCGCGAAGTCGGTGAAGGTGAAGTACTCGGCGAGCGCCGCCGGGTCGGCGGGCACCTTGGTGCGGCCCTCGTGGCGGGCGGCGAGCTCGGCGACGACCCGCGGGGAGGCGGAGCCGACGTGGTGCACGTGGAGCTCGGCCTTCGGCATGCCGGCGATGAACGCCTCGATCGGGTTGCTGCCCTCGGTCACCACACACGCTCCTTCACAGGTCCGGCTGACTCTGCATGCTATCCGCCGAGGGCCACCGCGACGGTGTGGATCACCAGCCCTGCGGCGGCACCGACGACCGTGCCGTTGATCCGGATGAACTGCAGGTCGCGGCCGACGTTGGCCTCGATCTTGCGGGAGGCGTCGTCGGCGTCCCAGCCGGCGACGGTGTCGGAGATCAGCGCGGTGATCTCCTCGCGGTAGGTCTCGACGACGTACTCGGCGGCGTCCTGCAGCCAGCCGTCGGCCTTGGCCTGCAGCTTCGGGTCGGTGGCGAGCCGGTGGCCGAGCGAGCGCAGTGCGTCGCGCAGCCGGCGGCGCAGCTCGCTCTGCTCGTCCTCCGCGGCGCCGAGGACGAGGGTGCGCACGGCGGCCCAGGAGGAGGCGATGAGGTCCTGCACCTCGGGCCGTTCCAGCAGGTCGGCCTTGGCGTGCTCGACCCGGGCGATGGTGTCGGGGTCGTGCTGCAGCTCGGTGGCGAAGTCGGCGAGGAAGTTGTCGATGGCACCGCGGGCGGGGTGCTGCGGGTCGTCGCGGATGTCGGTGACGAACCGCATCAGCTCCTTGTAGACGCGTTCGCCGACCTGGTGGTCGATGAACTTGGGCGTCCAGCCGGGCGTCTTGCGGGTGACCCGTTCGACGATGTCCTCGTGGTGCTCGGCGAGCCAGTGGTGGACGCGGACGCTGACCAGGTCGACCACGCCGTGGTGGCCGCCGTCGGCGACGACCTTGCCAAGCAGCCGGCCGGCCGGTTCCGCGACGGGGGTGGCGGCGGCCCGGCGGGTGACGGCCTCGGCGACGACCGCCTGCACGTCCTCGTCGCGCAGCACGGCGATGACGCCGCGCAGTGCGGCGGCGGCCTCCCGGGTGACGCGTTCGGCGCTGCCGGGGGCGGCCAGCCACTCGCCGAGCCGGCGGGAGATGCCGATGGCCTCCAGACGGGCGCGGACGACCGTGGGGGAGAGGAAGTTGTCGCCGACGAAGTCGCCGAGCGACTTGCCGAAGGCGTCCTTCTTGGTCGGGATGATCGCGGTGTGCGGGATCGGCAGGCCGAACGGGCGGCGGAACAGCGCGGTCACCGCGAACCAGTCGGCGAGCGCGCCGACCATGCCGGCCTCGGCGGCGGCCGCGACGTAGCCCGCCCAGGCCCCGGCCCCGGCGGCGGAGGCCCAGGTGGCCAGGGCGAAGACGACGGTGGCGAACGCCAGCAGGCCGGTGGCGATGGTCTTCATCCGCCGTACGCCGCGGCGCTTGCGCTCGTCGGCCTCGGTGAAGCTGACCCCGGTGGGAGGTCGGGAGGCCGTTCCGGTTCTCTGTTCGACGCTCACCCCGACAGTCTGCCCCGCGCCCGCCGTCCTGATCACGACACCGGGCCGGGCGGCGCGACCGGGACGGCGGGGCCGGTGGGCCGGGCGGCTCAGCCGATGACGGCACCCGCGTACATCCGGGCGATGACGTCCTCGATGGCGGGTTCGCGGACGGACAGGTCGGCCAGCGGGTAGCGGGCGGCGACCGCGGCGACGATCGGCGCGGCGCTCTCCCGGGCGGGGAAGGCCAGCCACTGGCGGGGCCCGTCGACCCGGACGGTGCGGGCGCCCGGCACCAGGATCGGCGGCCGCGCCTCGGCGAGGTCGACGACCAGGGTCCGTTCGCTGTCGCCGGCGGCGTGCAGGCCGTCGAGGTCGCCGTCGTGGACGAGCCGGCCGTGGTCGATCACCATGACCCGGTCGCAGAGCTGCTCGATGTCGACGAGGTCGTGGGTGGTGAGCAGCACGGTGGTGCCGTGGTTGCGGTGGGCCTCCTTGAGGAAGGCCCGGACCTTGGCCTTGCTGACCACGTCGAGGCCGATGGTCGGCTCGTCGAGGTAGAGCACCTCGGGGTCGTGGAGCAGGGCGGCGGCGAGGTCGCCGCGCATCCGCTGGCCGAGCGAGAGCTGCCGGACGGGGGTGTCGAGGAGGGCGCCGAGGTCGAGCAGGTCGACGCAGCGGTCGAGGTTGGCGCGGTAGCGGGCGTCGGGGATGCGGTGGATGCGGCGGGCGAGTTCGTAGGAGTCGCGCAGCGGGAGGTCCCACCAGAGGGTGGTGCGCTGGCCGAAGACGACGCCGATCCGGCGGGCGAGGGCGGTGCGGTCGCGGGCGGGGTCGACGCCGGCGACGCGGAGCCGGCCGGAGCTGGGGACGAGGATGCCGGTGAGCATCTTGACGGTGGTGGACTTGCCGGCGCCGTTGGGGCCGATGTAGCCGACGCACTCGCCGGCGCCGACGGTGAAGCTGAGGCCGTCGACGGCGTGCACCTCGCGCCGGGCGCGGCGGAAGCGGCCGGCGCGGGTGCGGACGGTGAAGCTGCGGCGGACGTCGTCGAGTTCGATGAGGGCCATGGGGTGTCTCCTTCTGCTCGGCGGGGTGGTGGGCCCGGCCGGGCCGGTCCGGCTGCCGGGTCGGTTCGGGGGCCGGTTCAGCTGCCGGCGCCCTGGTAGGCGCGCAGTCCGGCCCGCCAGGTGAGGGCGGCGGCGAGCACGCAGAGCGCGGCCGCGACGGGCGAGGCGTACTGGAAGGCGGCGGGCAGGCCGAGCGGGTCGGGTCGGCCGAGGACGTGCAGTGCGGGCAGCCAGTTGACGAAGGCCAGCGGGACGCCGAAGACGGTGCCGGCGACGAGTTCCTTGGCGAAGACGGTCGGCGGGTACTGGAGCAGGGTGGCGCCGCCGTAGGTGAGGGAGTGCTGGAGTTCGCCGGCGTCGCCCCACCAGAACTGCAGGGTGGCGCCGGCGACGAAGATGCTCGCGAAGATGACGCTGCCGCAGAGCAGCAGCACCGGGACGAGCAGGATCCGGTCGGCCGTCCAGTGCACGGGCAGTGCGGTGAGCGACCAGCCGAGGACGGCGGCGGCCTGGAGGGGCCGGCCGAGGCGGCGCAGCGAGAAGCGTTCGGCGCAGACCTGGGCGAGGGCCGGGGCGGGCCGGACCAGCATGGTGTCGAGGGTGCCGGTGCGGATCCGGTTGCCGAGCGCGTCGACGGAGCCGACGAAGAGGTTGGCGGTGCCGAGGGCGAAGGCGGAGGTGCCGTACAGGAAGCCGAGTTCGGGCAGGGTCCAGCCGCCGAGGGTGCGGGTGTGGCGGAACATCAGGACGACGACGAGGAAGTCGAGCGAGGTGGTGGCGAGGTTGGCGAGGAGCATGAGGACGAAGGAGGTCCGGTAGGACATCGAGGACCGCGTCCACATGCCGGCCATCAGCCACCAGGCGCGGACGGCCCAGCGGGCGCGCGCCCACCCGGCGCGGACGGCCCCGCGGCCCGGGCGCTCGGCGAGGAGGAGCTCAGCCACCCTGCACCACCACCTTGCGCACGGCGAGCGCGAGGGTGAGCCGTCCGGCGGCGAGGAGGACGACGGCCCAGGCGAGCTGGCCGGCGATCCCGGTGGCCGCGGCGGCGCCGGTGCGGTGCTGGACGAGGATGTCGACCGGGGTCTGGATCACCGCGGCCCAGGGCAGGGCGGCGGCGAGGCTGCCGAGCCAGCCGGGGAAGAGCCCGATCGGCAGCAGCATGCCGGAGAGGAACATCGCGACGACCAGCACGACGGCCCGCACCCCGTCGGAGTCGTGCAGCCAGAAGCCGGTCAGCACGACCAGGAAGCGCAGGCCGAAGCTGACGGTGACGGCGAGCGCGACGGAGACCAGGAAGACCGCCCACACCAGCGGCGAGGCGGGCAGCCGGAGGTGGAAGGCGAGGGCGCCGGCGAGGGTCGGCAGGGTGCCGCGGGCGAGCAGGTGGAAGGCGGCGCGGCCGAGGTCGGTGGCGAGCCACCAGCCCTGGAAGTCGACCGGGCGGTGCAGGTCGACGGCGATGTCGCCGGTCCGCAGGCGTTCCTGGACGTCGTCCTGGAAGCCGCCGCCCCAGACGGCGACGGTGACGAGCAGCGCCTGGCTGATCCAGATGTAGGTGACGGCCTGGGCGGTGTCGTAGCCGCCGAGGCCGGGGCGGGCCTGCCACAGGGCGAGGAAGGTGTAGGCGAGGATGAAGCCGAAGACGGTGTTGGTGACGGTGCCGGCGAGGGTCGCGGCGCGGTAGGTGGCGTAGCGGCGGAAGGCGCCGGCGGCCACCGCGGGGTAGACCGCCGCGCCGCCCCCTTCCCGTCGTCCGGTCTGCACTGCCATCGCCATGATGTCTCCTTGTCGACTTTTCGGCCCGCAGTCGCGCACGGACCGGTGCGGGCGCACGCCGAACGGCCCGCACGCGGGCGTGCGGGCAGCCCCGATCCGCTCCGACCGGGCACACCCCGGGGGTCCGGAGCGGCGGGCGGAGCTGAGCGGTGTCTCAGCGGTCTGCGGTTGTCACCTTTCACCGTAGCGTCGGCCGCGAGCCCGCGCAGGCGAATTCCGGCACGCCCGAGCCGACCGGCCAAAACACCTGATTACGGGTCAAATCGCCCATAATCGCCCCATGACCCGAGCGCAGCGAGCCAACAACCCGGCGGGCAAAGGCCACCACCGCCCCGGGCAGGACACCGCCACGCGCGCCGATCCGCCCGCCCAACGGGGCACCGCCACGGCCCCCGACGCACCCGCCAGGCCCGCACCCGCACCGGCCCCCGGCCGGGCCCCCGGCCCGCGCCGCCCCGACCGCGAGAACGACCGGCCCGACGGACCCGGCACGCCCCCCGGCGCACCCGGCACCCGCCGCGACCGCCGCCGGCTGCGCCGCCGCGCCCGCCGCGACCACCGCCGCAGCCTCCCCCGCTGGCGCCGCACCGTCCCCACCTGGCGGACCTCGCTGACCCTGCTCGGCGGCGGACTGCTGCTCTCCACCGGCACCTTCGCCGCGCTCTACCTGGCCGTGCCCGTCCCCGACCCCAACGCGCACGCCCTCGCCCAGAGCAACGTGTACTACTACGCCGACGGCATCACCGAGATCGCCCGCACCGGCGCCGTCAACCGCGAGGACGTCGCCCTGGACCAGGTCCCCGTGCACGTCCGCGACGCCGTCGTCTCGGCCGAGGACCGCACCTTCTTCCGCAACCGCGGCATCGACCTCAAGGGCATGGTCCGCGCCGCCTGGCAGAACGTCAGCCACCTCGGCCAGGGCGGCCGCGCCTTCCAGGGCGGCTCCACCATCACCCAGCAGTACGTCAAGAACTACTACCTGACGCAGGAACAGACCCTCAGCCGCAAGGCCCGCGAACTCTTCATCTCGCTCAAGGTCGACCGCCAGGACAGCAAGGACGAGATCCTCGCCGGCTACCTCAACACCAGCTACTTCGGCCGCAGCGCCTACGGCATCCAGACCGCCGCCCGCGCCTACTTCGGCACCGACGCCGCCCACCTCGACCTCGCCCAGGGCGCCTACCTCGCCGCCCTGCTGCAGGCCCCCAGCGCCTACGACGTGAAGACCGCCTCCCCCGCCAACCGCGAGAAGGCCGTCGCCCGCTGGAACTACGTCCTCGACGGCATGGTCTCGCTCGGCCTCCTCGACCAGGCCACCCGCGCCGCGACCGCCTTCCCCGAGGTCCTCGACCCGCAGCCCGCGGGCGGCCTCGAAGGGCAGGCCGGCTACCTCGTCGACATCGCCGACGACTGGCTCACCCAGACCGGCGTCCTCGACACCGCCACCCTCAAGGCCGGCGGCTGGCGGATCACCACCACCTTCGACAAGAACCGTCAGGACGCCTTCGTCAACGCCGTCAAGCAGGAACTCACCGCCGAACTCGACCCCGTCAAGCGCCCCCGCACCGACACCGACGTCCGCGTCGCCGGCGCCTCCGTCGAACCCGGCACCGGTCGCATCGTCGCCGCCTACGGCGGCCCCGACTACGCCGTCCAGCCCTACAACGACGCCCTCCGCCAGGACAACCAGGTCGGCTCCACCTTCAAGCCCATCGACCTCGCCGCCGCCCTGGAGGGCGACCGCACCACCCAGGACGGCAAGCCCATCACCACCCAGACCCCGTACGACGGCACCAGCGGCCGGCTCGTCGTCGGCGGCCCCACCCCCTACGCCCCGCCCAACGAGGACAACGAGAACCACGGCCAGATCACCCTGCGCGAAGCCATGATGCGCTCGGTCAACTCCGTCTACGCCCAGCTCGGCATCGACGCCGGACTCGACAACGTCCGCCGCACCGCGATCCGCCTCGGCCTGCCCGACAGCCTCCAGGGCATGGACCCCGACCACAGCTCGATGACGCTCGGCACCGCCACCCCCAGCGCCCTCGACCTCGCCGCCGTCTACGCCGCCCTCGCCAACCACGGCCAGGCCTTCCGCCCCTGGGCCGTCACCGCCCTGGAACGCCCGGGCACCGGCGACCGGCCCGCGCTGCCCGCCCACGACGCCACCACCGCCGTCAGCCGCACCAGCGCCGACGCCGTCACCGACGTCCTGCGCGACACCGTCGGCCCGCGCGGCACCGGCGCCACCGCCCAGGCCCTCGGCCGGCCCGCCGCCGGCAAGACCGGTACCACCGACGACAACCGCTCCGCCTGGTTCGCCGGCTACACCCCCGAACTCGCCACGGTGGTCGGCCTGTTCCGCGAGAACAAGAAGACCCACGCCAAGGAGTCGCTGGCCGGCACCGCCGGCTACGAGCGGGTCAACGGCGGCACCTTCCCCGCCCGGATCTGGACCTCCTACATGGGCGCCGCGCTCGGCGGCAGCCCGGTCGGCCAGTTCGACCTGCAACCCGGCCCCGGCAACACCGAACCGCCCACGCCCAGCCCCCAGCCCCCCGCCGCGCCCAAACCCAAGCCGAAGCCGAAGCCGCAACCGAAGCCCAAGCCCAAGGCGCCCGCCGTCAAGCGCCCCGCGGCCGCCCGGCCCGCCGCGGCCCCCGCACCCGCCCCGGGCCCGCCACCCGCACCCCGGCCCTGAACCGCCCCCGCCCGGCACCACGACGCCCCGGACCGCACACGCGGTCCGGGGCGTCGCCCGCGTGCCCGCGGGGCTCACAGGTAGAGGCCGGTCGACCCCTCCGCGCCAGACAGCCGCTCGGCCGCCACCGCGTGCAGGTCGCGCTCGCGCAGCAGCACGTACGTCGCCCCGCGGACCTCGACCTCCAGCTTGTCCTCCGGGTCGTACAGCACCCGGTCGCCCGGCTCCACCGTCCGCACGCTCTGGCCGACCGCCACCGCCTCGGCCCAGGCGCAGCGCCGGGACAGCTCCGCCGTCGCCGGGATGAGGATGCCGCCGGTGGAGCGCCGCTCGCCCTCGCCCGCGTCCGCCTTCACCAGCACCCGGTCGTGCAACATCCTGATCGGCAGCTTCTCCCCCAGCCGGTCGTGCCGGGGCTCCTCGTGCCGCGCGCTCTGCTCGTCGTTCTTGCTCACGCACCCGACCGTACCCGCCCGACGGCCCGCAGGTGCACGGCGGGCCCGCAGGTGCCCGCCATCCGGAACGGACACGGAAAGGGGCCGGGACGCCGCAGCGCCCCGGCCCCGACCGGCCCGCCTCAGCCGCGCCGCCGCTTGCGGGCCGAGGCCAGCAGCAGCACCACGCCGACACCGACCAGCGCCGCCGGCACCACCCGCTCCGGCCGCGGCCGGCCCTTCTCGTCCGTGAAACCGGCCTTGACCTGCTCCAGCGTCCCGCTCGCCGCCACGTACGCCCGGCCGACCTTCTGCTCGACGGCGCCGAGCATCCGCGCCCTGGTCTGCGCCGCGACCGTCGCGGGGTGCACCCGCATCGCCAGCTCGTCCAGCGTCGACGCGAGCCGCTCACGGGCCTGCGCGATGTCCGCCTCGATCTGGGCCGTCGTTCGCGCCGACTTGTCCTTGCTCGCCTGGGCCACGAGAGCCACCCCAATCACTGATGCTGTCCTGTGCGACACGCACAGTCTGTCAGCTCCCCCCACGCGCCGCGCAGCGCCACCCACCGAGCGGGGTAGGTTTGCCGGGGTACGACCACCCGTCCAGCACGAGGAGAGATCCACCGTGAGCGAGCGCCTCAAGGCGGGCGACACCGCCCCCGCCTTCACCCTGCCCGACGCCGACGGCAACCAGGTGTCCCTCGCCGACCACCTCGGCCGCAAGGTGATCGTGTACTTCTACCCGGCCGCCCTCACCCCCGGCTGCACCACCCAGGCCTGCGACTTCACCGACAACCTGGAGGTCTTCGCCGGCGCCGGCTACGACGTCATCGGCGTCTCCCCCGACAAGCCGGAGAAGCTCGGCACGTTCCGCGAGAAGGAGAACCTCCGGGTCACCCTGGTCGCGGACGAGGACAGGTCGGTGCTGGAGGCGTACGGCGCGTACGGCGAGAAGAAGCTGTACGGCAAGACCGTGGTCGGCGTGATCCGCTCCACCGTCGTCGTCGACGAGGAGGGCAAGGTCGAGCACGCGCTCTACAACGTCAAGGCCACCGGCCACGTCGCCAAGCTGCTGCGCGACCTGCGGATCGGCGCCTGACCGACCGTCGACGCCGCGGCGGGCACCGGGAGACCCGGTGCCCGCCGCGGCGTTCCCGGTGGTCGACGGTCCGTCACCTTGTCACCGTCCGGTTCCGAAGCGGTCGTGGGAAGGACAAGACCCGGCGGGCGCGCACCCCGCGCCACTAGCGTCGGCGGGCGTCGGGCCGAGCAGCCCGAGCCCTCCACCCACCCGGGAGACACCGTGCCGAGCATCGGACCACGCACCGCCCGCACCCTCCTCGCCGCCGGCACCCTGGTCGCCGCACTCGCCCTCACCGCCTGCGACCCCGAGGCCGGCGCCGGCACCGACGCCGCACCGGCCGCCACCCCCACCGCCGCCGCGACCACCGCCGCACCGAGCAGCCCCGCGCCCGCCGCCACCTCCGCCACCGCCAGGGCCGGCGGCAAGCCCTCGGGCGGCAAGCGCACCGTGATCTCCACCCAGCACGCCGCCGGCCTCACCAAGTCCAGCGGCGACGGCACGATCAGCGACGTCCCCGTCGACCCGGGCGAGATGCGCGACGGCATGAACCTCGTGGTGGAGAACTACGACCGGGCCGGCCAGACCTCCGGCCGGCGGATCCTCTTCGTCGGCGTCGACAACGTCCCCGAGGACACCGGCAAGCGCCGCGAGCACCTCTGGCGCGGCCTGATCGACTACGCCGCCGGCAACGGCTCCACCGGCACCCCGGGCACCGGCACCCCCTACGCCCCCGGCCCGTTCGGCGGCAGCCTGGAGTGCCTGCCGTACGGCGCCGACGCCCTGTGCGGCTGGGCCGACTCCTCGACCGCCGCCGTCGCGCTCTTCCCGCAGTCCTCGCCGGCCTCGGCCGCCAAGCTGTTCGCCTCCATGCGGGCCGACCTGGAGCAGTAGCCGCCCCACGCGGCGCCCGACCGGGGGCGGGAAACGGAGCGGTGGCGGCCGACCCCCCGACCGGGTCGACCGCCACCGCCGCCGTTCACCTCGGACCGGTCAGCACGGACCGAGGTCGCTCCACACCCCCCACTGGCCGGTGGTCGAGGGGTCCTCGCCCTGGGTCCACCACTTGTTGCTGTACTTGCGGCCCTTCCAGGACACCGTGGTGGTGGTCGCGTAGACGGTCGCCGCGTTCCAGCTCGGCACCGTGCAGGTGCCGCCGGTCGGGCCGGCCGAGGTGCTCGGCGAGCTGCTCGCGGAGCCGCTCGGCGAGGCGCTGGCCGAGGACGACGGGCTCGCCGACGACGAACCGGAGGCCGAGGCGCTCGGCGACGAGGTCGCGCCGGTGCTGCCGCGGGTCAGGTCACCGGTCAGGCCGTACAGCGTGCCTCCGACGTTGACCGTCCAGTTCGCCGGGGTCGAGACCGGCAGGTAGTAGACGAAGTCCATGTCGATCGACGCACCCGGCGCCAGCGACTGCCAGCTCGGCAGCTTCACCGACACGCGGTTGTACACGCCCTTCAGACCGCCCGCGTTGTTCGCCGCCGTGTGGTCCTGCCGGATCACCGTCAGGCCGAAGCCCGACTGGTCCTTGGCGTTGCCCGGCGCCGAGTTCGCGTAGTCGAACTGGAACTCGGTGCCGCCCGGCAGGGTCAGCGTCGAGTTGTTCACGATGTGGATCTTCGGGTTGATCGGGTAGTTCGAGTCGCCCAGCGCGAAGTTGGTGAACGACACGTCGATCGGCAGGGTCTGCTGCGGCAGCGCGACCGTCGAACGCGTCGCACCGTACGGCGAGGCCGCCTTGAACCTGTCGTACATCAGCGAGGTCAGCGTCGAGCCCTGCACGTACTCGCCCTTGCCGCCGTTCGCCGTGGCGTCCCACCTGTAGTCGCCCGCGAGCTCCCAGATCATCGCGCCGCCGGCGCCCTGGTTCACCACGTAGTCGGCCTTCGCCGCCACCGACTCCTCGTCCTCGGTGGACAGGAACACCTTCTTGCTGTCGTTCCACAGCCACGGCGCCACCAGCTGGGAGCTGTAGTTGCGGGTGTAGGAACCCTGCAGCGCCGTGTCCGTCAGACCGTACGTGGAGAGGTAGTCCGGGACGATGCCCTTCTCCAGGTTCTTCGCGTGCCACATCGGGTTGGAGCCCGCCGGGGCCTCCTTGCCGTTGTCGTCCAGGTCGTGCCACAGGTTGTCGATGCCGACCGCACCGTCACCGCAGGCCGTCAGGCCCGAGCCCGCCGGACAGGTCGACGTCGACGCCGTGCCCCACAGGCCGTTGGTGCCGCCCGTGACGTTCTTGAACCCGCGGGTGTAGTACGGCAGGCCGATGTTGATCCGGCCGGCCGTCATCGCCCCGCGGAAGTAGTGGTACGCCCAGTCGGTGTTCAGGTAGCCGATGCCGCCGTACTGCGAGGTGCCGTACACGTTCGCCGCCGCCAGCTCGGCGTCCTTGCCGTCGTCGTACAGCGAGGCGTTCGGCCCCACGTACTTGTTCCAGGCACCGTGCAGGTCGTACGACATGATGTTCACGTAGTCCAGGTACTGCGTCACCTGGAACGTCTCCATGCCGCGCAGCAGGTAGCCGGACGACGGCGCCGCCACCGACAGCATGTAGTACCTGCCGTCCGTCGCACCCGCCCGGTCGAGCCTCTCGCGCAGCGTCTTCATCAGCGCCGCGTAACCCTTGACCAGCGAACCGCGCTTCGCGTTCGAGATCGTCGCGTCCAGCGGGTTGCCCGCGTCCTTCATCGACGTCGGGTACTCGTAGTCGATGTCGACGCCGTTGAAGCCGTACTTCTTCACGAAGTCGACCGCCGAGTCCGCAAACGTGTTGATGCCGGTCTGGTTGACCGAACCGTCCGCGTTCACCGTCATCGAGTAGAAGCCGCCCGAGGCGACGCGCTTGCCGTCGTCCCCGAAGTAGCCGCCCGTCTCGGCCCAACCGCCCACCGAGATCAGCGTCTTCACGTTCGGGTACTGCTTCTTGAACTTCGTCAGCAGGTTGAAGTGGCCCTTGTACGGCAGGCTCGGGTCCATCTCCGCACCCGTCACGCCCGGGAAGGTCATCCCGGTCGCCGCGTTGGTCGGCGAGTCCGCGCCCACCGACAGCCTGTTGTCGCTGCCGACGTGCCCGAAGGCGTAGTTGAGGTGGGTGACCTTGTCCCACGGGACGTTGTTCACCAGGTAGGCCGGCGTGCCGTCCTGCCCGGTCCGCCAGCCCGTGAAGTAGCCGATGATCCGCCGCTGGTGGTCGGCGCCCATCTTCTCGCGGCCCGCGGTGTCGTAGACGTCGCAGTACGGGACGTCCGCACCCGGGGTGGTGTACATGCCGTCGGGACGGCAGGACTGGTTGTCCGCGGCCGCCTGCGAGGGCGACGCGCCCAGCGTCGCCAGCAGCAGGCCGGCCAGGCCGGCGGCCGCCGTGGCGGCCGCCGCAGCCCGCCTGCCGGAGGCCCGGCGGGTACCGACGGCAGGGGGACGCTGCGCCGTCAGGGTTCGGTTCAACACTCGGTCCTCCAGGAGAGAGTGTCGGCGCGCCCGGGAGGGGTGTCGGGGCACGCAAGTGGGGGAGGGTCGGACACACCGCGGCCGACGCACCGTCAACCGCCCGGCCGCCGAACCACAGAGTGCGCCGAAGCTATGTGGTCTGGACCATCCCGGTCAATAGGTCTGTACCAATAGGCCGTTGAACTCCCCCGTGACCCCCCACCCCGCCCGATCGTTCCCACACCGGGGGACGGGTACCGGACAGGACACAGGAACCCGCACGGGGGCACACATGCGGATCAGATACACCCGGGAACTGCTCGCCACGACCGCGGCGGAGTCGGTCGGCGTCAACGACATGCTGCGGCGACTCGGCGTACCGCTCGCCGGCGGCACCCACAGCTACCTCAGCCGGCGGCTCAGGGAGTACGGGATCGACACCTCGCACTTCGCCGAGCCTCCTCGCCGCCGACGCCGGGTGATCCCGCCCGAGCAGCTCGCCGAGGCGGCCGCCGCGAGCACCGGCATCGCCGCGGTGCTGCGCGCCCTGGGCCTGCCCGACACCGGCAGCTGCCGCAGCGCGGTGAAGGCGGCACTGCTGGAGCACCGGATCGACACGTCGCACTTCAACGGCTCGGCCCACAACCGGGGGCGCAGGACGGGACCACTGCGCAAGCCGGAGGAACTGCTCGTACGCCGACCACCGGGCAGCCACCGCGTCCGGGGGCGCCAACTGCGCGCGATGCTCGTCCACATCGGGCGCCCGGACGTCTGCGCCGGTTGCGGCACCGGGGCGGTGTGGCGGGGACGCCCCCTGACCCTGGAGGTCGACCACGTCAACGGCGACTGGCTCGACAACCGGGCCGAGAACCTCCGCCTGCTCTGCCCGAACTGTCATGCCACCACGGAGACCTACTGCGGGCGGAACCGAAGGCGACGCTGACTGCGGTCGGCCGGAAATGGTGCGATGGCCGGCTGGACACGACAGGTAGGCTGTGGACCAGCGCGCCCGTACCCCAGCTGGCCAGAGGGATGCGGTTTAGGTCCGCAGTGTCGTGGGTTCGAGTCCCACCGGGCGTACCGCGAGAGGCCCCTTCCGCCACGACGGCGGGAGGGGCCTTCGGCGTTGCGTCAGCCGAGCAGCTCGCGGACGACCGGGGCCAGCGCGCGGAAGGCCTGGCCGCGGTGGCTGATGGCGTTCTTCTCGGCGGGGGTGAGTTCGGCGCAGGTCCGGCTCTCGCCGAGGGGCTGCAGGATCGGGTCGTAGCCGAAGCCGCCGTCGCCGGCGGGGACGGTGCGGAGGGTGCCGAGGAGGCGGCCCTCGACGACGCGTTCGGTGCCGTCGGGAAGGGCGAGGGCTGCGGCGCAGGCGAAGTGGGCGCCGCGGTGGGGTTCGGCGATGTCGGAGAGCTGGGCGAGCAGCAGGTCGAGGTTGGCGCGGTCGTCGCCGTGCTTGCCGGACCAGCGCGCGGAGAAGATGCCGGGGGCGCCGCCGAGGACGTCGACGCAGAGGCCGGAGTCGTCGGCGACGGCGGGGTGGCCGGTGGCCTCGGCGAGGGCGTGGGCCTTGAGGAGGGCGTTCTCGGCGAAGGTGACGCCGGTTTCGGGGACGTCGGGGATCTCGGGGTAGGCGTCGGCGCCGACGAGTTCGACGTCGAGTCCGGCGTCGCCGAGGATGTCGCGGAGTTCGGCGACCTTGTGGCGGTTGCGGGTGGCGAGGACGAGGCGTCGTGCAGTCATGCGGCCCACCCTAGCGAGGGGCCGGGTGCTCGGGGTGTCAGCCGGTGCAGGCCTTGCTGAGGTTGCTCGCGGCGTCGCCGAGCGGCTTGAGGTCGGGGACCTGCTTGTTGTCGACGGCCTGCTGG
Source organism: Kitasatospora sp. NPDC093679 (assembly GCF_040683455.1). Lineage (NCBI taxonomy): Bacteria > Bacillati > Actinomycetota > Actinomycetes > Kitasatosporales > Streptomycetaceae > Kitasatospora > Kitasatospora sp. NPDC093679. The sequence continues at coordinate 52,528 of NZ_JBFBDW010000019.1, read as the reverse complement.
GCCTTGTCGACCTGGGTCTGCAGGTCGGTGACGGCCTGGGAGACGTCGGTGTCGCTGGAGTTGCGACTGATCTGGTCGAGGTCCTTCTTGAGGGTCTGGAGGGCCTGTCCGGCGGCGTCGGGGTCGTTGGCGGCGTTGTTGAAGGCGCTGCCGGCCTGGGCGACGTCGTTGGTGATGCGGACGGCGGTGTTGCCGCAGTCGAGGGCCTTCTGGGCGGCGGAGCAGCTGACGGCGCTGAGTGGGAGGAGGAGGACGAGGCCGGCCGCGGCGAGGGTGGCGGAGCGGGTGAGGCTGTCCGGCATCGGGTGTCCTCCGTGGTGTGGTGGGCGCATGCTGGGTCCGTGGTGTGGGACGGCGGGTGGTGCGCCGCCGGTTCCGCGGTTCCGTCGGGAACGCTACGGGCTGCGGGCGCGCCGTGTACAGGATGCGCGCCCGCGGCCCGGTGCGGGGTCAGTTTTCGAGGTCGCGAAGGGCTTTGTGCTGAATTTCGTCCAGTTCCGCGCAACCGAGGGTGCCGAGGTCGAGGAGCTGGTCGAGGAGGGCGCGGTCGAAGGGGGCGCCTTCGGCGGTGCCCTGGACCTCGACGAAGCGTCCGTCGGCGGTGCAGACGATGTTCATGTCGGTTTCGGCGCGGACGTCCTCCTCGTAGCGGAGGTCGAGCATGGGGGTGCCGTCGATGATGCCGACGCTGACGGCGCTGACGCCGCCGGTGATGGGGTTGCCCTTGGCGCGGAGGAGCTTCTTGTCGCGGGCCCAGGCGACGGCGTCGACGAGGGCGACGTAGGCGCCGGTGATGGCGGCGGTGCGGGTGCCGCCGTCGGCCTGGAGGACGTCGCAGTCGAGGACGATGGTGTTCTCGGCGAGGGCGCGGTGGTCGACGACGGCACGCAGGGAGCGGCCGATGAGGCGGCTGATCTCGTGGGTGCGGCCGCCGATCTTGCCGCGGACGGATTCGCGGTCGCCGCGGGTGTTGGTGGCGCGGGGGAGCATGGAGTACTCGGCGGTGACCCAGCCTTCGCCGCTGCCCTTGCGCCAGCGGGGGACGCCTTCGGTGACGCTGGCGGTGCAGAGGACTTTGGTGTCGCCGAAGGAGACGAGGACGGAGCCTTCTGCGTGCTTGCTCCAGCCTCGTTCGATGGTGACGGGGCGGAGCTGGTCGGGGGTGCGGCCGTCGATGCGTGACATAGGTACCGAGCGTAGCCGTTGCGGGGTGCGGTGCGGCCCGCCGTCCCGGTGGGTGCGGCGGGCCGTGGCCGGGGTGGTGGCCGGTCAGTCCATCATGTCTTCGATCTCGCCGGCGATGGGGTCGGCGTCGGTGCCGATGACGACCTGGATGGCGGTGCCCATCTTGACGACGCCGTGGGCGCCGGCGGCCTTGAGGGCGGCTTCGTCGACGAGGTCGGGGTTGACGACTTCGGTGCGCAGGCGGGTGATGCAGCCTTCGACCTCTTCGATGTTGTCGATTCCGCCGAGGCCGGCGACGATCTTCTCTGCCTTGCTGGCCATGTGTGTCTCCCTGGGTGTCGGCGGTTCGGCGGGTGGTGTCGGGTGCCGTGCCGCTCGGTGCGGTGGTGCGGTGGTGCGTGGTGCGGTGGGTGTGCCGGCGTGGTGACGCGGGTTCAGCTTCCGTGTCGGCCGGCGGCGCGACAAGCATTTCCCGTTTGGGGGCGGTTTGCCACGTCAGTCCACTTTTGGCCCATTTTGGCGCGCACGGGTGTGCGGCCGGGCCCGAGGATGGCGATCATCGGGCTGCCGTCCGGCGCCCGTCCACCTCCCCAAGTGGTCTACACCAATAGTAGGCGCAGCGCCGGGGCGGCGGAACGGACCCCCGGGCCGAGCCGTGGACCGCACGCGGAGGACTCCCATGAGTACAGCAGGCGCCGAGCCCGCACCGACACCGTGGTGGCAGTCCTTCTACGGCGGACTGCAGAAGATGGGGCGCAGCCTGCAGCTCCCGGTGGCGGTGCTGCCGGCCGCCGGCATCCTGAACCGGTTGGGCCAGGACGACGTGTTCGGCAAGGACGGCCTCGGCTGGGACAACGTGGCGAAGGTGTTCGCGGCGGCGGGCGGCGCGCTGCTGGACTCCAACCTGGGCCTGCCGCTGCTGTTCTGCATCGGCGTGGCGATCGGCATGGCGAAGAAGGCGGACGGGTCGACGGCCCTGGCGGCGGTGGTGGGCTTCCTCGTCTACCACAACGTGCTGCTGGCCTTCCCGGACCGGGACCAGTGCACGGGCACGATCGTGGGCAACCAGTGCATCGACTACTCGGCGCACACGTCGAGTGCGGCGGTGTACCAGAATCCGGGGGTGCTGGGGGGCATCCTGATCGGCCTGATGTCGGCGTGGCTGTGGATGCGGTACCACCGGACGAAGCTGGTGGACTGGCTGGGCTTCTTCAACGGCCGTCGGCTGGTGCCGATGATCACGGCGGTGGCGGGGCTGGCGCTGGCCTGCCTGGGACTGTGGGTGTGGCCGCCGATCGGGCGGGGGATGAACGACTTCTCGCAGTGGCTGGCCGACCTGGGTTCGGGCGGTGCGGGGATCTTCGGCGTGGCGAACCGGGCGCTGCTGCTGATCGGCATGCACCAGTTGATCAACACCTTCGTCTGGTTCCAGTTCGGCGAGTTCCACAAGCCGGGCACGGACGAGGTGGTGCACGGCGACATCCCGCGGTTCCTGGCGGGCGACCCGACGGCAGGGCAGTTCACCTCGGGCTTCTTCCCGATCATGATGTTCGCGCTGCCCGCGGCGGCGATGGCGATCGCGCACTCGGCGAAGCCGCACCGGCGCAAGGAGATCTACGGCCTGATGACCTCGGTGGCGCTGACCAGCTTCGTCACGGGGGTGACGGAGCCGATCGAGTACTCCTTCGCCTACATCGCGCCGGCACTGTTCGTGCTGCACGCGCTGCTGACGGGCGCCTCGATGGCGGTGACGTGGGCGCTGGGGGTGCACGACGGCTTCAGTTTCTCGGCGGGCCTGATCGACTACGTGATCAACTGGGGGCTGGCCACGAAACCGTGGCTGATCATGCCGATCGGGCTGGCCTTCGCGGTCGTCTATTACGCGTTGTTCCGGTTCGTCATCGTCCGGTTCAACCTGAAGACGCCGGGGCGGGAGGACGACGACCAGGTCGAGGACGTGACCAAGGCCTGAGGACCATTTGTTGCGCAACTCGCCAAAATGGCGAATGGCCGAGCACAGTCAAGATCGTCGATCCGCAACAAGGTTTCGATTTCATAGCGCTTCCCACCTGCGGCGCTTTCCGGGGTTCCCCCCTCCGTCAGGCGCGTGTTAAAAACTGGTCTACACCACTCGTGGTGTAGACCAGTTCGCGAGTCGGCCCCCGATGCACCCCCACCGACCCGCCCTGCCGTTAGGAACCACCCCATGAGTACGACTGCGCAGGCACCGGCGCCCGCTGCGGCACCGGCCCCCTCCCCGATCAAGAAGATCGGCCAGAGCACGATCCAGGGCCTGCAGAAGATCGGCCGCAGCCTCCAGCTGCCGATCGCCGTGCTGCCGGCCGCGGGCCTGCTGCTCCGTCTCGGCCAGGACGACGTGTTCGGCAAGGACGGTCTCGGTTGGGACAAGGTCGCCGCGGTGTTCAGCACGGCGGGCGACGCCGTGTTCAGCAACCTCCCGCTGCTCTTCGCGGTGGGCATCGCCATCGGCTTCGCCAAGAAGGCCGACGGCTCGACCGCCCTCGCCGCCCTGGTCGGCTTCCTGGTGTACAAGAACGTGCTCACCGCGTTCCCGATCACCGAGGGCCACATCGCCGACGGCAAGTGGGTCGCACCCACCTACCAGAACCCGGGCGTGCTCGGCGGCATCGTGATCGGCCTGCTCAGCGCCGTGCTCTGGCAGAAGTTCCACCGCACCAAGCTGGTGGACTGGCTGGGCTTCTTCAACGGCCGCCGCCTGGTGCCGATCATCATGGCCTTCGTCGGCACCGCCGTCGGCGTGGTCTTCGCGCTGGTCTGGGGCCCGGTCGGCGACGCGATCGGCAGCCTCAACGACTCCCTGATCGGCGCGGGCGCCTTCGGTGCGGGCGCGTTCGGCCTGATCAACCGCGGTCTGCTGCCGGTCGGCATGCACCAGTTCGTCAACTCCTACGCCTGGTTCCAGACCGGTGACTACACCAAGGCCGACGGCACCGTGGTGCACGGCGACCTGACCCGCTACTTCGCGGGCGACCCGACCGCCGGCCAGTTCATGTCGGGCTTCTTCCCGATCATGATGTTCGCGCTGCCCGCCGCCGCCCTGGCGATTGCGCACGCCGCCCGCCCGGAGCGCCGCGCCGCGGTGATGGGCATGATGATGTCGCTGGCGCTGACCTCCTTCGTCACTGGTGTCACCGAGCCGATCGAGTTCGCCTTCCTCTTCATCGCCCCGGTCCTGTTCGCCATCCACGCCGTGCTGACCGCCGTCTCCATGGCGGTGACCTGGGCGCTCGGCGTGCACGCCGGCTTCACCTTCTCGGCCGGCCTGATCGACTACGGCCTCGGCTTCAGCAAGGCCACCCACCCGCTGCTGATCATCCCGATCGGCCTGGTCTTCGCCGGCCTGTACTACGTGCTCTTCCGCTTCGCGATCACCAAGTTCAACCTCAAGACCCCCGGTCGCGAGGACGACACCGAGGTCGAGGACGTCACCAAGGCCTGACGCCCCTCCCCCACCCCCGTACGGACCCCGCCCGGCTGCTCAGGGCGGGGTCCGTCGCCGTCCGCGACAGGTGTGACGCAGGACACGCGGAACGTCCGGCCCCGGCCGCTCCTCCCTCTGCGGTGACGGACCGTCGACCGGACGGCGCCGCCCGGCCGATCCGGCCGACCGAAGCGAGGGGGACCCGTGGACCGCACCGAGCAGCGCATCGTGCAGCGCACCGGAACGGCGGTGGCCGCACTGCTGGCCGCCGACGCCGCACTCCACCTGTACTGGGCCACCGGCCTCACCTGGCCCGCCGCCGACAGCCGGGCCCTCTCGCAGGCCGTCCTCAACGCCGACGTCCCGTTCACGCCGCCCGTGGTGCTGCCGCTCGCCGTGCTGCTGCTCGCCGCGGCGGCCGCGGTGCTCGCCCGCGCGCACGGCCTCGGCGGGCCCCGCACCGCCCGGCTCTGCCGACTCGCCACCGCCGCCGTGGCGGCCGGGCTGCTGCTCCGCGGGGCGGTCGGCATCGTGTGGGCCTGCGGCCCCGGCACCGACCCCGGCAGCGCCTTCCGCCTGCTCGACCAGGTGCTCTACACCCCGCTCTGCCTCGGCTTCGGCGCGGCGGCGGCCCGGGCCGCCGGGCTCCGCCCGCACCGAGCGGTGCGAGACTTCCGCCGTGGCTGATCCCGACGAGCGCTCCCGCGGCGTGGCGCTGGCCCGCGCCGCCCGGCGCGGGGACACCCTCGCGATGAGCGACCTGCTCGACCACCTCACGCCCTACGTCGGGCGGATCTGCGGACGGATCTGCGGGCCCGGCGCTGCGGCCGGCCGCCAGGACGCGGTGCAGGAGACGCTCACCGCGGTCTTCCGGGGCCTGCGCTCGCTGAGGGACGCGAACGCGCTGTACGGCTGGGTCCGGGTGCTGGCCGTCCGCGAGGCGGTGCGGGTGGTCCGCCGGGACGGCCGGGACCTGCCCGCCGAACTCGCCGCACTGCCCTCGCCCGGGGACGCCCAGCTCGCCGCGGACATCCGGGACGTGCTGGGCCGGCTCACCCCCGAGCACCGGGCCGTCCTGCTGCTGCGCGACGTCGAGGGCCTGGACGAGCGGTCCGCCGCCGGGCTGCTCGGCATCCCCGAGGGCACCGTGAAGTCCCGGCTGCACCGCGCCCGGACCGTATTCCGAAGGATGTGGACAGCATGAGGACGGACGACCCGACGGCCCCGCTCGACCCGGTGCGCCGGCTGCACGTGATGGCCGCGGGGATCCGCGGCGCCCGCGTCACCGAGGGCGTGGTCGACGCGCCGTTCGACCGGGTGTGGGCGGTCATGGCCGATCTGGAGGGTGAGTTCGGACGCTTCCAGCCCGACATGCGGAGCCTGCGTGTGACCCGCCGGGACGGCGACCGGGTGGAGTCCCTGGCACGCAGCCGGTACGGGATGCGGGCCCGGTTCGACGGGGTGCTCCGGCCGGGCTGGTGCTGGCTGCAGAGCCGGTTCGTGGTCATCGGGATGGCGGCCGTCACCGACGGCAGCGGCACCACCCGGGTCGCGCTGACCGGCGGCGTCCGGGTGCCCGGCCGGGCTGCGCTCGTCCCGCTGGGCACCCGCCGCGAGCCGCGGCTCGCCCTGGCCCGGCTGCGGCAGCGGGTGGAGAGCGCGTAGGTCCTGCCTAGATCCAGCCGAGGCGGGCGGCGTGGACACCGGCCTGGAAGCGGCTCTGGGCCCCGAGGTCGGTGGTGAGGTCGGAGACCAGGCGGCGCACCGTGCGCTCGGAGATCTCCAGCTTGCGGGCGATCGCCTGGTCGGTGAGACCGGCGGCGAGCAGCCGGAGCACCTCGCGGTGGCGGTCGTCGGGCACCGGGCGGCCGAGCAGGTCCGGCGGCACCCAGGCGGCCGTCCAGAAGTACTCGAAGAGCTCGCGGACCACCGCGAGCACCGCCTCGTCCCGGACGACCAGCGCGGTGTCGGGGGCGCCGCCGGGCGCGGGCAGCACCGCCATGGTGCTGTCCACGGCGATCAGCCACAGCGGCAGCGTGTGCGCGACCCGGATGCCGGCGCCCGCGGCGGTCAGCCGCTGCACGTGGTCGAGCACGTCCGGGTGGTGCAGGGCCGCCGCCGGGTAGACGGTGCGCAGCCGGACGCCGTGGGCGAGGGCGATGCGTTCGCGGGCGAGTTTGCCGTCGAGGGCGGGGCGGGAGTGGTCCTGCCCGGGGCGGAGTGAGAGGACTTCGGTGCGGGCGCTGTGCGCGGCGTCCTCCAGGAGGGCGGCGATGCGGTCGGCGCCGTGGACGAGGTGGCGGGCGCCGCCGTCGTCGGTGTCGCTCTGGGCGGGCAGGTAGCGGGTGTGGAGCCGTTCGACGGTGTCGCGGGTACGCCGGACGGCGGTGAAGAGGTCGGCGAGGTGTCCGTCGGCGTCGGCGAGGAGATGGCGGACGGCGGTGGCAACGGAGACGGCGGTGAGTCCGCTGCCGGTGGCGTTGGTGGGCCGGAGCAGTCCGAGCTGCCGGAGTTCGCCGAGTGCGGTGTCGAACTCGGTTTCTTCCCAGCCGAGTTCGCTGCGCAGTTCGGGCAGCGGGCGGCTCGGGTCGGTGCGCAGGCGGCGGTAGAGGGCGGTGCTGTGCTCCACGGCGGGGACGATAGCCATCCGGTCGGTGGGCGAACGGTGAATTCCACCATCCGGGACGGCGGCTCCGGTCCCGGCCATGGCCGGTTCTGCCGTCCTCGGCGCGGGCCGTGCGGGGCGGTGCCGGGGCCAGGATGGCGGCATGACGACGGACGGGGCTTCGAGGATCTGGTTCGACGGCGCGCTGGTGCCGTGGCAGGAGGCGCAGGTGCACGTGCTGACGCACGGCCTGCACTACGGGACGGGGGTGCTGGAGGGCACCCGGGTGTTCGGGACGGCCGGCGGGCCGGCGGTGTTCCGTCTGGAGGAGCACCTGCGGCGGCTGCTGCGCAGTGCGCACATGCTGCGGATGCCGTTGCCGTACGGGGTGGAGGAGTTGGCGGCGGGCACGGTGGAGCTGCTGCGGTCGAACGGTCAGGGTGCCTGCTACGTGCGGCACTTCGCGTTCCTGGGGGACGGCTCGATGGGACTGGACATGCGGGGGGTGCGGACCAGGACGGTGATCGCGTCCTGGGAGTGGCCGGAGCACCGGCCGTCGGGCGGGCTGCGGTTGAAGACGAGCAGTTGGCGGCGGACGGATCCGAACAGCGTGCCGCCGGCGGCGAAGGCGACCGGGCCGTACCTGAATTCGGTGCTGGCGCGGCGGGAGGCGACGGACGCGGGCTACGACGAGGCGCTGCTGCTGGCGGCGGACGGTTCGGTCAGCGAGTGCAGTGCGGAGAACGTGTTCGTGGTGCGGGACGGGGTGCTGCGGACGCCGCCGGTGGCGGCGGGTGCGCTGGAGGGGATCACGCAGGACACGGTGCTGGTGCTGGCCCGGGACCTGGGGATCGAGGTGCGGGTGGAGCGGCTGCTGCGCTCGGACCTGTACGCCGCGGACGAGGTGTTCGTGTGCGGGACGGCGGCGGGGATCGTGCCGGTGGCCTCGCTGGACGACCGCGGGCTGCCGGCGGCGCCGGGCGGGGTGACGAAGCGCCTTGCGGAGCTGTACCGGGCGGCGGTGTCGGGCGAGGAGCCGCGCTACGCGCACTGGCTGACCCGGGTCTAGACCCCCGGGGGCCCGTGGGGGCGCCTCCCGGCCGAGGACCGAGGGGAGAGCCGCGCGGTTCCCCGCGCCCCCGTGGCCTGCTCCCCCGGTCCGCCTTCAGCGCAGGTCGTAGACGGCGCCGGGGCGGGCGACCTCGACGGGGCCGTCGAAGGATGCGGCGGCGTCGCGGCGGTTCTGCTCGGCGTCCGTCCACGGCGGGACGTGGGTGAGCACGAGGCGGCCGACGCCGGCGGCCGCGGCGTGTTCGCCGGCCTCGCGTCCGTTGAGGTGGATCGCCTCGTAGGTCTCCTTGCCGTCGGTGTAGGCGGCCTCGCAGAGGAAGAGGTCGACGCCGCGGGCGAGGTCGACGAGCTCGGCGCACTCGCCGGTGTCGCCGGAGTAGGCGAGGGAGGCGCCGCCGTGCTCGACGCGGAAGCCGTAGGCCTCGGTGTCGAGGTGGTTGACCCGGGCGCTGGTGATGCGCAGCGGGCCGAGGTCGAAGCTGCGGTTGCCGAGCGGGCGGAAGTCGAAGACCTCCTTCATGCCGGGTTCCTCCGGCATGTCGTAGGCGCGGGCGAGGCGCTCGGCGGTGCCGTGCGGTCCGTGGACGGGGAGGAGTGCGGGGCAGCCCTCCAGCCGGTAGTTGCGGGCGACCCAGTAGGCGCAGAGGTCGATGCAGTGGTCGGCGTGCAGGTGGCTGAGCAGGACGGCGTCGACGTCGTAGAGGCCGGTGTACTTCTGGAGCGCGCCGAGGGCGCCGTTGCCGAGGTCGATGACCAGGCGGTAGCCGTCGGCCTCCACGAGGTAGCTGGAGCAGGGCGACTCGGCGGACGGGAAGCTTCCCGAGCACCCCACCACGGTCAGTTTCATGCCGAGCCCCTCCGCCCCGATGGGTCATGGTCCACGCCGGCGGGGCACTACCTCTCGGTAGCGGTGCCCCTTCGCGTTGTCGAGGGTAAGGGGCGGGCGGCACTTTGCCCCCGTCTCCGTGCCGCGCTGTGGCTGGAATCACCAGAACGGGCCGGGCCCGGTGGCGGGCCGGACGGGGCGGGTGCGAGCGGCGTACGGCGCGGGCGGCGGCGGGTACGCCGGGGGCGCGGCACCCGTGTGGATGCCGCGCCCCTCGTGCGCCTCAGGCCCAGAGCTGGCCCTGCAGCGCGTCGACCGCGGCCTCGGTCGACTCGGCGGTGTAGATGCCGGTGGAGAGGTACTTCCAGCCGCCGTCGGCGACGACGAAGACGACGTCGGCGCGCTCGCCGGCCTTCGCGGCCTTGCGGGCGACGCCGATCGCGGCGTGCAGGATGGCGCCGGTGGAGACGCCGGCGAAGATGCCCTCCTGCTGGAGCAGCTCGCGGGTGCGCTGCACGGCGTCGGCGGAGCCGACGCTGAAGCGGGTGGTGAGGACCTCGGCGTCGTAGAGCTCGGGGACGAAGCCCTCGTCGAGGTTGCGCAGGCCGTAGACGAGGTCGTCGTAGCGGGGCTCGGCGGCGACGATCTGCACGCCGGGGACCTTCTCGCGCAGGTAGCGGCCGACGCCCATCAGGGTGCCGGTGGTGCCGAGGCCGGCCACGAAGTGGGTGACGGTGGGCAGGTCGGCGAGGATCTCGGGGCCGGTGCCGGTGTAGTGCGCTCCGGCGTTGTCGGGGTTGCCGTACTGGTAGAGCATGACCCAGTCGGGGTGCTCGGCGGCGATCTCCTTGGCGATGCGCACGGCGGTGTTGGAGCCGCCGGCGGCCGGCGAGGAGATGATCTCTGCGCCCCACATGCGGAGCAGCTCGCGCCGCTCCTCGCTGGTGTTCTCCGGCATGACGCACACCATGCGGTAGCCCTTGAGCTTGGCGGCCATGGCCAGCGAGATGCCGGTGTTGCCGCTGGTGGGCTCCAGGACGGTGCAGCCGGGGGTGAGCCTGCCGTCGGCCTCGGCCCGCTCGATCATGTGCAGGGCCGGGCGGTCCTTGATCGAGCCGGTGGGGTTGCGGTCCTCCAGCTTGGCCCAGAGGCTCACCAGGCCGTCGGCGTTCCCGGGTACGGCTGCCGACAGGCGCGGCAGCCGTACCAGCGGGGTGTTGCCGACGGCCTCGAGGGGGCTGTCGTAGCGCATTACTTCATGCCGCCGGCGACGGCGGGGAGGATGGTGACGCTGTCGCCGTCGGCGAGGGCGGTGCTGATGCCCTCGAGGAAGCGGACGTCCTCGTCGTTCAGGTAGACGTTGACGAAGCGGCGCAGCTCGCCGGCGTCGAGGAGGCGCTCGGCGATGCCGGGGTGGCGGCTGTCGAGGTCCTGGAACAGTTCGCCGAGGTTGGTGCCGGTGCCTTCGACGGCCTTGGCGCCGTCGGTGTACGGGCGGAGGATGGTCGGGATGCGGACCTCGATGGCCATGGCTGCGCTCCTGTGGAGGTGGGTCGGGTGGGCCGCCGCACGCGGCGCGGCAGGGGTGACGGCCCCGGGGCGGCCGGGGCGGGCTGGCGGTGCCGAGTCAGTGGGCGTCGGCGGTGCCGGGACAGATCGCGCTGGCGAGCCGGCACAGGTCGACGTGCAGGCGCGCCACGAGGCGGATGCCTGGGGCCTGATTGGTCACATCGACGGAACGCATGGGCTCATCGTATAGATTCCCGCCCCCGCAGCGGCATCCGCGTCTCGCGATCCGGATGGTTTCGTTTCCCATGCCGAGACGACGGCCCGCCGCGGCCGGTCGTGGCCGGTCGGCGGGCCGTGTGCGGAGGTGGCCGGTCAGGCGGAGTACTCCTCGACGACCTGCACGTCTTCCTCCGTGATCACGCCGTCCACGATGCGGAACGAGCGGAACTCGTACGGGTCCTCCTCGCCGTTGCCCTCGGCGGTGGAGACGAGCACGTAGTGCGCCTCCGGCTCGGAGGCGTAGCTGACGTCGGTGCGCGAGGGGTAGGCCTCGGTGGCGGTGTGCGAGTGGTAGACGATCACCGGGACCTCGTCGCGGTCGTCCATCTCCCGGTAGAGCTTGAACAGGTCACCGGAGTCGAACTCGTAGAAGGTGGGCGAGCGGGCCGCGTTGAGCATCGGGACGAACCGCTCGGGCCGGCCGCTGCCCTCGGGGCCGGCGACCACGCCGCAGGCCTCGTCCGGGTGGTCGGCGCGGGCGTGGGCCACGATGCGGTCGCGCAGTTCTCGGGTGATGGTCAGCATGCGGCCAGGATAGCGACGGCCGGCCCCGGGTCAGGGTCCGGGACCGGCCGTCGTCTCGACTGCCGGACGCCCGCCGGACGGCCGGTGGGCGCCCGGCGGATCAGCGGCCGGCGCCCGCGTCCGACCGGTCGTGGTCGGGGCCGCGGACCGCCTCGGGGCGCCTGCGGGAGAGCACCAGGTAGCCGGCGGTCAGCAGTGCGGCCCAGACCGGGAAGACGTAGAGCGAGATCCGGGCGTCCTCGTCGAAGCCGATGAGCACGACGACCAGGACGAGGAAGGCGAGCGCGAGCCGGCTCGGCCACGCCCCGCCGGGGGCCTTGAAGGTGGGGGCGGGCAGTCGGCCGTCCTGCCAGGCGCGGCGGTAGCGGATCTGGGCGACCAGGATGACGGCCCAGGTCCACAGTCCGCAGACGGTGGCGACGGAGGTGACGTACTCGAACGCCTTGCCGGGGGCGAGGTAGTTGAGCACCACGCCGACGCCCATGAGCAGGCAGGAGACGGTGATCGCGGCGGCCGGGGTGCGGCGGGCGTTGAGCGCGGTGAGGCTGCCGGGGGCCTGGCCGCGCAGGGCGAGGTCGCGCAGCATCCGGCCGGTGGAGTACATGCCGGAGTTGCAGGAGGAGAGGGCGGCGGTGAGCACCACGAAGTTGATGACGGAGGCGCCGGCCGGGATGCCGACCTTCTCGAAGGCGGCGACGAACGGGCTGACGCCGGGCGCGAACTCCTGCCACGGGACGAGCGAGAGGATGACGACCAGGGCGCCGATGTAGAACAGCGCGATCCGCCAGGGCAGGGTGTTGATGGCGCGCGGCAGGGTGCGGGCCGGGTCCTCGCTCTCGCCGGCGGTGACGCCGACGAGTTCGACGCCGAGGTAGGCGAACATGACGATCTGAAGGGTCATCACGGTGGCGCCGACGCCCTTGGGGAAGAATCCGCCGTCGGCCCACAGGTGGGTGACCGACGCGGTGTCACCGGCGTCGGAGAAGCCGAGGGTGAGCACGCCGACGCCGATGAGGATCATGCCGAGGATGGCGGTGACCTTGACCATCGAGAACCAGAACTCGATCTCGCCGAAGAGCTTCACCGAGATCAGGTTGGCGCCGTAGAGCAGCACCAGGAAGGCGAGCGCGCTGGCCCACTGCGGGACGCCGGGCGCCCAGTACCGCACGTACACCGCGGCCGCGGTGGTCTCGGCCATGCCGGTGACCACCCAGAACAGCCAGTACGTCCAACCGGTGACGAAGCCGGCGAACGGGCCGAGGAACTCCCGGGCGTACTCGGAGAAGCTGCCGGAGACCGGGCGGTAGGTGAGGAGTTCGCCGAGCGCGCGCATGATCACGAAGATCACCAGGCCGGCCACCGCGTAGCTGAGGATCAGGCTGGGACCGGCCTTGGAGATGGCCGTGCCGGCGCCGAGGAAGAGGCCGGTGCCGATCGCGCCGCCGATGGCGATCATCTGGATCTGGCGGCTGCCCAGTCCGCGGGCGTAGCCCTCCTCGTCCGGCTCGGTGTCGATCACCTCGTCGTAGCGCTGATCGGCCATGGGCGTACCGTCCTCGGGTCGTGGGGAGGTGAGAAGTCGTACCACGGCACGCCCGGATACCGGTGTTCATCTGAGCGTTAATTGAGCATGTCATGTCCGGAGCCGTCCCCATGTGCCCGAAATGCCGCACCCCCGGGTCCACATGGTGGACACGGGGGTGCGGTGCCGCCGAGGTGGCGCCGGGTCAGCCGGCCATCGCCTCCAGCAGCGACTCCTGCATGCCGCCGAGCCAGAGGTACGCCATCACCAGCGGCTTGCGCGGATCGCTGTCGGGCAGCGCGTACAGCCCTTCCTCGTCGTCCTCGGTGACGTCCAGTCGGGAGCCGAGGGTCAGCCGCAGGTCGTTCAGCGCGCCCAGCCAGCGCGGGCAGTCCGCGGCCGGGACGGTCAGCACGCCGCCGTCGCCGCCGAGCCCGTCCAGGGCCCGGACGACGCTCAGCGCGTCCTCGCGCTTGCGGGCCCTCAGGTCCAGCTCGGTGTAGCGGCGGAACTCGCCCGCCATCGCCCTGGTCTCGGTGTCGGCGGGCTCGCCGGGCTCGCCGTACGCGTCGGGGAAGAGCCTGGCCAGCGCGGGGTCGGCCGGAGCCTCGGTCGGCCCCTCGGCGAACAGCGCGGCCAGCGGGTCGTCGCCGGTTCCGCCGGGGCCGGGGCCGATCAGCTCCAGCATCTGCACCTCCAGCGACCGGAGGATGGAGGCCTCCACCTCGTCGAGCGCGATCGCCGCAGTGCCCTCGCCGGCACTCTCGAACAAGCCAGCCATGAGTCCTGAATCAGCCCCGTTCGCGTGTCTGTGGGTCTCGGTGTGTGGTGTCGCGGCCGTGCCGCCGACCCCTGCGACCGGCGCGTGCGGCGCCCGGCCGGGCGGGGGCCGCCGTGCGTCAGTCGTGCTGGAGGGTGGCCCAGAGCCCGTAGCCGTGCATCGCCTGCACGTCGCGCTCCATCTCCTCGCGGGTGCCGCTGGAGACGACGGCGCGGCCCTTGGTGTGCACCTCCATCATGAGTTCGCGGGCCTTGTCCTTCGGGTAGCCGAAGTAGGCCTGGAACACGTACTGCACGTAGCTCATCAGATTCACCGGGTCGTTGTGGACGATGGTCACCCACGGTGTGTCCGGTTCCACCGCCGGCAGGCCTTCGACCTCCGGGCGCTCGATCTCGACCGGCGCGACACTCACGACTGGCTCTCTCCTCTGCGGCTGACCGGGGTGAAGGCGCGTCTCCCCCTGCCCTCATGCTTCCATCCGGGGGACTTCCGAGCGAATCCGGGTCAACATCACGCCAGAGAAATCGTCAATCTGACGCTAAGTGGTAGTAGCATCATCGGCATGGACGCCATCACCGCGCACCGTTCCACCGCGCTGCTCACCGACCGCTACGAGCTGACCATGCTGCAGGCCGCGCTGCGCAGCGGTGCCGCACACCGCCGCTCGGTCTTCGAAGTGTTCACCCGGCGCCTGCCGAACGGCCGCCGCTACGGCGTGGTCGCCGGCACCGGCCGGGTCCTGGACGCCGTCGAGGCCTTCCGCTTCACCGGCCCCCAGCTGGACTGGCTCGCCGACCAGCGGGTGGTGGACGACGCGACGCTGCGCTTCCTCGCCGACTACCGCTTCTCCGGCGACATCCACGGCTATCCCGAGGGCGAGGTGTACTTCCCCGGCTCGCCGCTGCTGACCGTCGAGGGCAGCTTCGCCGAGGCCGTGATCCTGGAGACGCTGGTGCTCTCCGTCCTCAACCACGACTCGGCGATCGCCGCCGCGGCCTCCCGGATGACCGCCGCCGCCGGCGAACGCCCGGTGATCGAGATGGGCGCGCGCCGCGCCCACGAGGCCGCCGCCGTCTCCGCCGCCCGCGCCGCCTACATCGCGGGCTTCAGCGCCACCTCCGACCTGGAGGCCGGCTTCACCCACGGCATCCCCACCACCGGCACCGCCGCCCACGCCTTCACGCTGCTGCACGACAGCGAGCGCGACGCCTTCACCGCCCAGGTCGAGTCGATGGGCCGCGGCACCACGCTGCTCGTCGACACCTACGACCTGGCCGAGGCCGTCCGCACCGCCGTCGAGGTCGCCGGCCCCGAACTCGGCGCCGTCCGCATCGACTCCGGCGACCTGACCCTGCTCGCCCACCGGGTGCGCCGCCAGCTCGACGACCTCGGCGCGCACAAGACCCGGATCATCGTCACCTCCGACCTGGACGAGTACGCCATCGCCGCGCTGGCCGCCGCGCCGGTCGACGGCTACGGCGTCGGCACCAGCCTGGTCACCGGCAGCGGCCACCCGACCTGCGCGATGGTCTACAAGCTGGTTGCCCGCGAGAGCGTGCCCGGCGGGCCGCTCGTCCCTGTCGCCAAGCGCTCGGCCGGCGGAAAGACCAGCACCGGCGGCCTCAAGTGGGCGGCCCGCCGGCCCGACGCGGACGGCGTCGCCGAGGCCGAGGTCGTCGGCACCGGGCCGGTGCCCGCCCACCTGGAGCCGCACCTGCTGCACGTCCCGCTGGTCCGCGGCGGCGAGGTCGTGGGGCGCGAACCGCTGGACGCGGCGCGCGAGCGGCACCGGCGCGCCCTCGGGACGCTCCCGATGTCGGCCACCCAGCTGTCGAAGGGCGACCCCGTGATCGTCACCGAGCTGATGAGCGGCGCGACCGCCGCCGGGTGAGCCCGCCGGGCCTTCCGCCGCCGCGCGTCACTCCCTACAGTCTTCTCGGCACCACCACGGCCTCCACGCCACCCCCACGTTCCGCCCGTGGTTCCGTCCCGGTCCCACCGGCGGTCCCGCCCGCACCTCCACCCGCACCGCCCGACCCCCACCGCGGCCCGCCGCGGACCGCCCACACCGAGAGAAGCCAGCCATGCACCGGGCCCTGATCGTCGTCGACGTGCAGAACGACTTCTGCGAAGGCGGCAGTCTGGCCGTCGCCGGCGGCGCCGAAGTGGCCGCCGCCATCACCGACCTGATCGCGGACGCCTCCCCCGGCTACACCCACATCGTCGCCACCCGGGACCACCACGTCGACCCCGGAGCGCACTTCGCCGAGGACCCGGACTACGTCACCTCCTGGCCCGCGCACTGCGTGGCCGGCACCGAGGGCATCGGCTTCCACCCCAACTTCGCACCCTCGGTCACCTCGGGCGCGATCGAGGCGGTCTTCGACAAGGGCGCGTACGCGGCCGCGTACAGCGGCTTCGAGGGCCGTGACGAGAACGGCGGGACGCTGGCCGACTGGCTGCGCGAACGGGAGGTCACCGAGGTCGACGTGGTCGGCATCGCCACCGACCACTGTGTGAAGGCGACCGCGCTCGACGCCGCCCGCGAGGGCTTCACCACCCGGGTGCTGCTCGAACTGACCGCCGGCGTCGCCGCCGGCACCACCGAGGCGGCACTGGCCGAACTCCGCTCCGCGGGAGTCGAGCTGACCGGCAGCCCGGTCCTGCGCTGAAGCCGCGCCCGGCATCCGGAACGGCCGGGCGGTCAGCGGTCCGAGCAGTCGGCGGTCGGGCCGGTCGGCGCGCGGCCGGTCAGCGGTCGGTGACCACCAGCTCGACCACGTCCGCCCCACCCGCCCGGAAGGCCTCGCGGAGCTCGCCGCCGACCTCGTCCGGCTCGGCGGCGACCCGCGCGCCGGAGACGTACACCACCCGCACCCCCAGGTACTCCATCCGGTGCTGCTCCCCGCGCACCCAGGCGGCCTCGCCCTCGCTGACGCAGCGCAGGTCGGAATCGACGGCCACCGCCACGCCGACCTCCGGCCAGTACAGGTCCGGCACCGCCACGTAGGTGCCGCCGCGCATCCGCAGCTCGGGGCCGACCAGCGGCACGGGCAGCAGCCACTCGTCCACCAGCTCGCCGATCCGGGCGAGCACCGACTCCCGCTCCATGGCGAGGAGTTCGTCCAGCGCGGCGCGCACCCGGGGCTCGGTCAGCAGCCGGGCCTCGCCGAGTTCCGCCACCAGCTCCCGCAGGGCGCAGCCGCCCTCGGTGCGCGTCACCGCCTCGCGGAGCATCGCCCGCAGCAGCACCGGACGGACGGCACCGCTCTCGAAGGCCCCGGCGTCCGTCCACTCGCGCACCGCGTCGGCCACGGCGCGCGCCACCGGCGCGCAGGCCAGGCCGTGCACCGAGCGGGCCACCAGCTCACGGCCGGTGCGCAGGATCCGGACGGAGCCGGCGTCCTTCAGGCGCCGCTGACGGGGCACCAGCACCTCCACGCCGGTGACGGCCGGCAGCCGGGGCACCGAGGCGAAGCCGTACAGCGCCAGCGCCGCCGCGCCGGTGATCACGGCGCCCTCGCAGCCGCCCTCGTCCCGGCCGTCCTGCGCCGCGTAGAGGAGGGCCGCCCACATCCGCTGCTCGGGGGTCGGGTCGCCGCCCTGGAGCAGGTAGACGCGGGGCAGCAGCCGCTGCCACGGCCCACCGCGGCGGCAGTGCTCGGTGACCGCCCGGGCCGGTACGCCGCGGGCCCGCAGCTGGCTCGCGGTGACCACGTTCTGCTGACGCCGCGCCAGCTCTTCCAGGGAGAGCGGCTGGGAAGGAATCCGGTAGCTCATGTCGACACCCTCCCCAACGCCGCCACAGTCGCACGCACGACTTGACGACCTGTTACCCAACCGTCGCGAAAACGGGACGGCTCCGCCCTAAAGTCCCCATACCCTCACCCGTTCGACGTATGGGACGTTCACTCGAATGCCGGATTAGATCGGACTTGGGAGGTGACGATCCGTTTTTCATCGAATCGGCACATCAACGATCATGGAGTGGAGGCACCCCGATGATCAGCGATTACTGACCCAGAGTGACCAAGGCCATACGGTGGAGCACCACCCGCCGACCACCGGCACCCGCCGGATTGCCTACCATCGGCACATGCCACGTGACGAGATCCCCGGCCTGCGCGCCGCCCAACTGCGCCTCGGCCGCCTGCCCGGCTACGTCCGCCGGCCCGACCTCGCCCGCCGCAACAGCGCGGACGGCCACACGTACAAGAAGGGCTGGGAGGTCCGCTTCACCGCCCGCACGGAAGCCGAGATAACGGAGATCCGCGACCTGGTGATCGCCGCCGGGTTCGCCCCGGCCCGGCCGTTCTTCAAGGGTCACCAGCTGATCCAGCCGGTGTACGGCATCGCCGCCGTCCAGGCCTACCTGGCCGCCCGGGAGGCCTTCGAGGAGCTCGCCCGGGCCCGTGCCGCGGACGCGGAGGGCACGGACGAGGCGGGCGCCCCCGGTGCCCCCGACGCCCCGGCGGGCCGCACCAGAACGGTGCCGATCCCCGAGCAGGTCTGCCGGGAGGCCGCGGCACCCGTCGCCGCGGCTGCCGCTGCGGCGGCCGCGGCCGGCGCGGCGGCACTGGCGGCCAACAGCGCCGGCACGGCCGGCCGACGGGCCGGCGGACGCGGCCGCCACACCGCGGGCAGCGCCGTCGGTGCCGGCAGCACGATCGGTGCCGTCGGCGCCGTCAGCGCAGCCGGTCGTACGTCCTGAAGGTGTAACCCGCGTCGTACGAGAGCAGGTTGCCACTCGCCGCCGGGAGGCCGAGCCGGTGGGACAGCAGCCCGGTCAGCGGGCCGCAGCTCTCCGGCGCGGGGGCGGCGAAGCCCTCGTCGTACGCGGAGAAGTGGATCAGCGGCGGGTTCCGGGAGACCCACTCCGAGGAACCCGCCCGCTGGAAGTGCAGGCTCACCGGCGCGCTCCGCCCGATCTCGCAGCCGTCCGGCAGCAGCGGGCCGGAGAGCCGGAAGCGCATCTCCATGCTGCCGGTGTAGAAGTCCGAGGCGCCGCCGTACTCCGCCTCCAGCGACAGTCCGAGCACCGGGCTGCGATCCCCGGCCGGGGTGCCGGTCAGGCCGCCGGGCACCGCCACCGGGCCGCCGCCGTGCCAGGCGCCCCAGACCTGCCCCGGCGTGCCGTCCGCGAGCGGGCCCTCGGCGTGCACCATCATGATCGGCCGCAGCGCCGGGAGGTCGGCGTCGCCCAGGCGCAGCTTCGGGGTGGCCAGGTGCACCTCGCACCGCCAGCGGGCCGGGTCGACCCCCTGCGGGAGCTCCGGACAGTCGGCGTAGCCGGCCTCCAGCGCGGCCAGTTCGGCCTCCGGGGTCGCAGCGGACCCCGCGGCCGTGGACGCCGTGACGGTGGACGCCGCAGGGCCTGCGGCGGCGGGAGCGTGGGCGGCGGGGGCGGTATCGGCCGCCTGGGCGGCGGAGGGGGCGGCCAGGGCGAGGCCGGTGGCCGCGAGGACGGTGACGGCGGCGATCCCGGCCCGCCGGGTCCGACGGGTCCGACGGGTCCGACGGGTCCGGCGGGAGCGGTCGGGGCGGGCGGCGTTCTGAGCGGCGTGGGTTTCCATGGCGGCCAGCCTGCTGCCCGGGGCCCTCCGGCCGACATCGGTGAGAGCCCGGACGGCGCCCGGACGGCACTCTGACGCCGGGTCGGGGACGGCCCCGACGGCGGCCCGGAGGACGTCAGCGCAGGGCGGCACGCACCGCCGTCGACTCCGCGGCCACCGCCCTCTCCTCCGGCCCGGCCGGTTCTGCGGCATCGACGTGCACGGTCGCCGCGACCAGGCGCGGCACGGCCCGTTTCAGCGCCTGCTCGACGGCCTCCGCGACCAGGTGACCCTCCGCCACGGTGAGCGAGCCGTCGACCGCCACCTCGGCCTCGGCGCGCAGCGCGTGGCCGACCCAGCGCATCCGCAGCGCGCCGACCGCCCGCACCCCGTCCACCCCTCGCAACCCGCGCTCGGCGGCATCCACCAGCGCGGGCTCGACCCCGTCCATCAGTCGGCGCCCGACCTCGCGCACCGAGCTGCACAGCACCGCCAGCATCACCGCGGTGATCACCAGGCCGACCAGCGGATCGGCGACCTGCCAGCCCAGCGCCGAGCCGCCCGCGCCGAGCAGGACGGCCAGCGAGGTGAGCCCGTCGGCGCGCGCGTGGACGCCGTCCGCGACCAGCGCGGCCGAACCGATCCGGCGGCCGGTGCGGATGCGGTAACGTGCCACCCACTCGTTGCCCAGGCAGCCCACCACCGCCGCAGCCGCCACCGCCCAGACGTGGCCCACCTGTTGCGGGTGGAGCAGCCGGTCGACGGCGGTCACGGCGGCCAGCACGGCGGACGCCGCGACGGTGGCCACCACGGCCACCCCTGCGAGGTCCTCCGCCCGTCCGTAGCCGTACGTGAAGCTGCGGGTGGCGGCGCGGCGGCCGAGCAGGAAGGCGATGGCGAGCGGGACGGCGGTGAGCGCGTCGGCCGCGTCGTGCACGGTGTCGCCGAGCAGCGCGACCGAGTCCGAGAGCACCACCACACCCGCCTGCAGGACGGCGGTGAGGGCGAGGACGAGGAGCGAGATCCACAGGGTCCGCAGCCCGTCGGCGGAGGTCTCCACGGCCTCGTCGACCTTCTCGGAGGCATGGTGGGTGTGCGGGCGGAGCAGGTGACCGAGTCGGGCGGGGGCGCCGCGGCCGTGGGTGCGGCGGCAGTGACGGCGCTCGTGTTCGTCGCGCACGTCGTGCACGTCGCGCAGGACGTGTTCGTCGCGTTCGTCGTTCGCGTCGTGTTCGTGGTGGCAGTGGCGCTCGTGGGGCTGGTTGGGCTGGTTGGGCTGGTGCGGCTCGTGGGGGTGGACGTGGTGGACCGGACGGTCCCGGAGGCGGGTGCCGCGGGGGACGGCGCTCTGGGGGCGCGCGCCGTCGACATGCGCGTCCGAGAGACGCGCGGCGGGATCGCCCGGCGCCCGGGTGTGCGGATCCCGGCCGTGCGGACCCCGGGAGTGCGGGTCTCCGCCGGGTGCGGTCCGCGGGGGGCGTGGGTGATCGGATGGATGCGCCGGATCCGTCATGCGCCCCACGGTCGCACATCGACACCGCTGCAGCCATCACCGCCGTACCCTCCGTGACCAGGTGCGATACCCTCGCACCTGCCGGAGGCCCCGACAGGTCGGCTGATTGACCGTCATATCGCAGCGCGCTCAGGCCGGTTCCCGCTCTCCCCGACGGGGCTTGTCACCCAAAGCAGCCGCGCAAGGGCCTAGAGTGAGCACCGGGCTACCCTTCCGACGCGACCAGATCGAGAGGCTGATGTGACTGATCGTCATGTCCCTGCCACGGTATCGATCAGCCCCGCCGCCGACATCGGTCTGGCAGCCATGCCCCTGGAGTTCACGGCGTTCTGCGAACTGCACCGCCCCCGCTACCTGAGTTACGCCAAGGTCTGGTTCCACGAGCCGACCGCGGCCGGCCGGGTGGTCGACCAGGCGTTCTGCACGCTCGCCCAGGTGTGGCCCGAGGTCCTGGGCAGCTCCAACCCCACCGCCATCGCCTGGCAGATCCTGCGGAGCACGGTCGCGGAGTGCGAACGCCCGAACAGCGAGCCGCTCGCCGAGCACCGCCCGGCGCCGGCCGACGAGGACCTCGCGATCCTGCACTACGTGGTGGGCCTGGCCGCACCCGAGATCGCCGACGTGGTGGGTGCGGAGACCGCCAGCGTCGCCGGGCAGCTCCGCCACGCCCTGCGCCGCATGCCCCAGGAGTGGTGACCCGGGTCACGGGAAACCGGTGATCCGAATCACCGTACGCCCTACTGCCGGACGGTACCGAGCGGGCGAATGATGATCTCCAGTCGACCGGACGGAGAACCCACGTGTCCATCGAGCACACCGTCGCCGTGTTCGAACAGCAGGCCGTCGCCTGCGCCGAACTCGGCTCCCCGCTCTACGCCGCCCTGCTGCACGCCGCTGCGGCCGACATCCGCGAGGGCGGGCCCTGTGCGGCGGCCGTCGCCGGCCACGAGGACGACGCCGGGCCGCAGGCCGTGGCACTGCGGCTGCTGGGCGGCGTGCACGCCCTGGTCCTCACCGGCCGGGCCCCGGAGCTCGCCGCCCACTACCCGAGCGCCGGCGGCAGCGTCGACCCCGCGCGGCCCGACACCGCCTGGCCCGCCTTCCGGCAGGCCGTCGCCGACAACCTGCCGTGGGTACGGGACTGGCTGACCCGGCCGCCGCAGACCAACGAGGTGGGCCGCTCGAACCTGCTGATCGCCGGTCTGCTGCACACCCTGGGCGAGCGCCGCCTGCCGATCCGGCTGCTCGAACTGGGGTCGAGCGCCGGTCTCAACCAGTTGGCCGACCGCTTCCACTGCTCCTCCCCCGGCTACTCCTGCGGGCCCGCCGATTCGCCGGTCCAGCTGCCGGACGCCTGGCGCGGCACACCGCCGTCCTGGCTGCCCGCCCGGGCCGAGCCGCTGGCCTTCGCCGAACGCCGCGGCTGCGACCTCGCTCCGATCGACCCGCGCTCGGCGGAAGGCTCGCTGGCCCTCCGCGCCTACCTGTGGCCCGACCAGCCGGCCCGCACGGCCCGGCTGGAGGGTGCGCTCCGGCTGGCGGCGGAGGTGCCCACCCGGGTCGAGGCCGTGGGCGCCGCCGACTTCCTGGCCGGTGCCGAGGTGGCCGAGGGCATGCTCACCGTGGTCTGGCACTCCGTCATGCGCCAGTACGTCCCCGCGGAGGAATGGGCGCGGGTGGAGGACGAGTTGGCGCGGCTGGCCGCCTCCTCCTCGCCCACGGCGCCGTTCGTCCACGTCGCCTTCGAGCCACGGCGGATCGGCGACCGGCACCGGTTCGTGCTCGCCGTCCGGAGCGGCACCGGCCCGGTGGAACTGCTCGCCGAGGCCGCCCCTCACGGGCTGCCCGCCTGGCCCGCCGAACCCGGCTGGACAGCGGCCTGAGGCAGTGGCCCGGCGGCCTGGGACCGCAGCCCCGGACGGGAAGTCGTGCGCCGGCCTCAGGAGGCGGTGGGCAGGCCCGTGGGGCCCGGTCCTGCCGCAGGCGGCGGCAGGACCGACCCGGCGGCCGGATCGGGTCCGGCACGGGTCAGAGGCGGACGCCGGTGACGTCGTACAGGTGGTGCACCGGGTCGTGGATCAGGTAGTGCGAGAAGCTGTCCACGGTGAACCGCGCACCGTCGCTCCGCAGACCGGTGCGCTGCCACTGCTCGCCCGACACCCCGGCGAAGGACCGCGCCAGCTGCTCGGCCGCGGCGGCCAGGTCCGCGCTCACGGTGGCCGGGTCCTGCTCGGCGTAGCGCTCGGCGACCGCCGTCGCGTCCTGGTCCCAGTTGGCGAAGGCCGGGGCCTCCTCGGTGAGCATCAGCACGAGCCGCCGGTCGAAGAGCCGGAAGACGTCCCGGACGTGGCAGGCGTACTCCAGCGTGGACCAGACGTCGGGCTGCGGACGGCGCCGCAGCTCGGCCGGGTCGTCCGCGAGCAGCCGCTGCCACTCGGCGGCGTTGGCACGCACCATGCCCGGCACGTCCTCACGGACGACGGCCGGAGTGTCCAGGCCGCAGTCGTCGCAGGAGCGCTCGAGGACCCAGGTCCAGTCCTTGGTGTCAGGAGTGATCATGCGTCCAGGATGCCGTCGGCCGCTCCCGCGCCACCAGTGGCGGGAACGCCAGCCACCGCCAAGATGCTGCCACCGGCCCCGCCGCAGGTCACCGGGGCGGCACGGAGCGCGAGAACACACTCCCCGGGCAGTGGTGCACGGCAGCGCGCGGCGGCGGCCGGATACCGCGGGCCGGCCTCGCACGGGCCGTTCCGGCGGCGGCCCGGCGGGCCCACCACCGTGAGCAGGCCCGCCATGAGCGGATCGGTGCCCGGGCGCGGCCGCTGCCGGGCCCGGCCACCGGGCCGGACGCGCCGGTGACCGCAAGTCGGACCTGGCGACGGGAACGGCGAATACCGGGAATGAGGGGCATCAGGAGGTCTTCGTTCATGACCCCAATGGCAGCACGATCCGGACGGCCCCGGCGTGATCCGCCCCCAGCCTGTGGATAACTCGGCCGTTCCGGAAATCCTTCATACCTTCGAGTGATCCCGCTGGTCCGCCCCCGGCCCGTACCGCCGGACGGCCCGTACCGCCGGACGGCCCGTACCGCCGGACGGCCCGTACCGCCGGACGGCCCGGGGGCAGCAGGCGGCGGGCAGCGGACGGCCGCGGCCCGAAAATGCGTTGCACGCGGCCGAGGGCGTCCGCCGAGAATGACGAGGTGAACGTCGCTGCCCCCGATACCTGGTCCATCGATCCCGCGCCGGTCGACGATCCCGACGCCCGCACGGTGCTGCACGCCTACCTGGACGAGCTGATCAGCCGCTACTACGGCAGGCCCGCCGAGGAGGCGGAGATCACCCACGAGGCCGGCGACGGCGCCGACCTGCTCGGCGACCGCGGAGTCTTCCTGGTCGCCAGGGCCGGCGGGGCACCGGTGGCCTGCGCGGGCGTCCGCTGGCTCGCGGCGGACACCGGGGAGCTGACACGCGTGTTCGTCACCCGGTCCGCCCGCCGCGGCGGCGCCGGACGGCGTCTGGTCACCGCCGCCGAGGAGGTCGCACGGGCCCGCGGGGTGAGGCGGATGCTGCTCAACACCCGCCGCGACCTGACCGAGGCGATCGCGCTGTACACCCGCCTCGGCTACCGCCCGACCGACCCCTACGGCGACGACCCGTACGCCGAGCTCTGGTTCTCGAAGGAGCTGGTATGACCGAGCACGGCACGACCACGACCACGACCACGGCGCAGGCCGCACACGACGCACCGGCCACGCCCGCCGGCATGACCATCCGTGCGGCCACCCCGGCCGACTGGCCCGCGATCTGGCCGTTCCTCCGCGACATCGTCGCGGCGGGCGACACCTACACCTGGCCCCGGGACATCTCCGAGGCCGACGCCCGCGACATGTGGCTCAAGCAGCCACCGGGCCGGACGGTGGTCGCCGTGGACGCCGACGGCACCGTCCTCGGCACCGCGGAGACCCACCCGAACCAGGGCGGCCCCGGCTCGCACATCGCCAACGCGGGCTTCATGGTCGACCCGCGCCACGCCCGGCGCGGGGTGGGCCGCGCCCTCGGCGAGCACGTCATCGCCCAGGCCCGCACCGACGGCTACCGGGCGATCCAGTACAACGCCGTCGTCGCCACCAACCACCGGGCCGTGGCCCTGTGGAAGTCCCTGGGCTTCGAGACCGTCGGCACCGTCCCCGAAGGCTTCCTGCACGCCGAACTCGGCTACGTCGACCTGCTGGTGATGTACCGCAGGCTCTAAGCCGAAGCCGAAGCCGAAGCCGAAACGGGAACCGGGCACGAGCCGGAGCCGGACGGCCTGCCGGCTGCGTCAGCCCGCCGCCAACGCTGCCCGGAGCCGGACCGCCAGCCGGTCCATCTCCTCCGGGCCGACCGCGGCGGCGGCGTCCTTGCCGAGCAGGCCGAACACCCTCGGCCCGCGCAGTTCCTCCGGTTGGTCGGGGCTGCGCGGCACGACGTGGAAGTGCACGTGGGCGAAGCCCTCCGCCTCGGCGAACTGCGCGACGTACGTCTTCGCGCAGCCCGTCACCTCGGCGAGCGCCCTGGAGAGCCGGACCTGCCAGAGACCGAGGCCGGCGGCCTCCGCGTCAGTCAGCTCGGCGACCGCCGTGACGTGCCGCCGGGGCAGCAGGACGAGCCACCCCGGCAGCGCGGAACCGAAGGCGTGGGCGACCCGCCAGTGCTCGTCCCCGGCGATCGACTCGCGCGGAGGCAGGCCTTCCGGGTCTCCCGTGCGAACACATGTGTAACAATCCACGGCCGCGAGCCTAGTGCGGCGACAGCCGTCCGTAATCAACGATTGTGGAAACCCGGGCTGTTCAGCCGGTGGTGGTGTCGTCGTCCTGGACCGCACAGATCGCGTCGATCGCAGCCTGCCCGAGACCGGGGAACACCGACGACAGCATCGCCTCGCAGACCGCAGCCTCCTCGGGCGTCTTGGGCCCGTCCGCGAACGCGGGCGCCGGGGCGGCGAAGACTGTGGCGGCAGCGGCGAGCGCGAGAACGGCGCAGAGCTTCTTGAACATCGGACGGCCCTTCGGATACTGGGGACAAGTAGTCCACCAGTACCCGAAGGGCCGTCGTGACCTGCGAACCTTCCGCCGTTCGTAGGCGTGTCAGCGGTAGGGGCTGCCGCCCGCCGGAGGCTGCTGCGGCGGGTACTGCTGGTACGGCTGCGAGGAGCCGAACTGCTGCGGCTGGCCATTGCCCTGGCCCGCGTACGAGGACTGCTGGGGCTGCCCCTGGCCGGCGTACGGCGCCTGCTGCTGCGGCGGGAACTGCTGAGCACCCGGACCGTACGGCGGCGGGGTCGGCGGCACGAAGCCACCACCGCCGCCACCGTTGCCGCCACCACCACCGCTGCCGTTGCCACGCGAGCGCCGGACCAGCACGATCACGCCGCCGATCACCACCAGCGCCAGGACGCCGACGATGGCCAGCACGTACACCGGGATGCCGCCGTCCTCCTTCGCGGCGGAGGAGTCACCGGGCGCGGGCGCCGAGCTGTTGCCCGGGGCCGGCTTGGACGCCGCGGAGGACGGCTTGCCCGACGGGTCCGCCTGCGACTCCACCCGGGTGAGCAGCGGGTTCTCCTTCGACCCGTTGTCGACCGCGGGGTTCGGCGCGAGCGCCCCCTTGGCGGAGGCGATGCCGTAGCCGTACTTGCTGTTCGGGACGGGCGACTTGTCCGGAGGAGCGACAGCCGACTTGATCATCCGGTTGATGACCTGGCCCGCCGAGAGGTTCGGGTACTTCGAGCGGACGAGCGCGGCGATGGCGGAGACGTAGGCGGCCGCGCCGGAGGTGCCGTTGCCCTTGCCGTAGCTGGACGCCGACTTGGCGGTCGCACTGTAGATGTCCACGCCGGGTGCGGCCAGGGTCACCTCGGGACCGCTATTCGACTTGGACCAGATGTTGCCCTGCGAGTCGATGGCCGTGACGGCTACCACCCCGGGGAAGGCCGCGGGGTAGATCACGGGGCGGTCGGAGCCGAAGTTTCCAGCAGACCCGACCAGCACGACGTCCTTCTCAACGGCGTACTTGACGGCATCCCGAACTGCCTTGTCCTCCGCAGTACCGCCGACGATCGACATATTGATGACCTTTGCACCGTGATCCGCTGCGTAACGAATGGACGCCGCGATGTCGCCGGAGCCGGCGCTGCCGCTGTCGATGTCGAACGTGCCAATGCGCACCGGAAGGATCTTGGCTTTGGGCGCCAGACCCATGATTCCGGCGTCACTGCCGTGGCCATGACCGGCGATGAGACTCGCCATGCCGGTTCCGTGACCGACCTTGTCGGTCTTGTAGTCCACGCCGCTCTCATTGGAGAAGTCAGCGCCTGGCAGCACCTGTCCGGTGAGATCCTGATGGTCGGCGACCCCCGAGTCGATGACCGCCACAGTAACGTTCTCGCCCTGGCTGATAGGCCAGACATCCCTCGTTACGTGGTAGTTGCCCAGCGCCCACTGGCCGTCGCGAACGGTGTCCGCACTCGCCGGGGCGGCGCTGATCCCCCACACGAGGGCGCCTGCAGCAAGCACGGCCATACCCCGCATCGGTCGGTTGGTCGTCAAGCCGTCGTCACCTCATCCGTCCGGTGGACGCCTCGTCGCCGGAACAGCGACGAGACGCCCGATCAGCTGTGGGTGCACCTGGGGGTGCTGGGGATCATTCCACCACGTCGGGGTTGGCCCGCTCCCCCGACGCCCAGGTCTCCTCGTCCTCGACGAGGTAATCGGGACGCCGCTTGCCGTCCTTCTTGTCCTTCTTCTTGCCGGCCTGCGAGCCGGGCATCCCGTGGCCCTGGCCACCCGCTCCGGCAGCGCCCTGTCCCGGGCGATTGCGCCCGAGGCCCGATCCGCCCTCGGTGAAGGAGCCGCGTCCGGCGCCGCCCGTCCCGGGCTCGCCGACCACGCCGCCGCCGCGCCGCGAGAGGCTTCCGCCCGCGCCGCCACCGGCCGACCGGCCACCGGCGCCCGAACCGAGGCCGTTGCTGCCGCCCATGCCGCCCGAACCGAAGGCGTTACCACCACGGCCGAGGCTGCCCCCGGTCCCACCGGATCCACCGCGGCCGAGACCCATGCCGCCGGTGCCACCAGTGCCGCCGCGACCGCCACCGCTACCGCCACCAAGACTGGTGTCGAAGACGCCGCCGCCCCCGTGCTGGCTCCCGCTACCGCCGCCCGGGCCGGTGTGACCGGGACCGGTGCCGGGACCGCTCGTGGTGGGCGGCCGGTTGGTCACCGTGGCACCGTCGATACCGGTGCCCGGTCCAACAGGCGTCGGCGTCTTGGGCTTGGGGGTGGGGTTCGCGGTACCGCCGCTGATGCCACTGTCGGTGATGCGGGCCGTGGAGGTCTTCGGCGACTGCGGCGAGGCCGTCGAGGAGGACCGGCGGGTCGTGGAGGAGCCCGAACCGGTGCCCGAACCGGAGCTGGAGCCGCCGGTGAGACCGAGGCCTCCACCGACCAACAGCCCGCTGATCGCACCAGCAGCGGATGAGTCTGGCGCAGGAAGGTCCTCAATGTCCTCCTGGCCGCGCGGCGGCGGCTTCAGGTTGGCCGTCGCCACCCGGTACTTTGCCGCCAGCGTCTCCATGACGGCGACCGCCTGGGCCTTCTTCTCGTCGGTGACGGCGGTCCTGGTGTCCTCGTCGTCAACGCCGACGGTCGACTTGGCGGTGTCGCTGAGCGCATCGCCGGCCTTGTCCCAGAAGCTCGGCTCCTCGGGCATGTCCCGCTTGGCGGTGTCGATCGCCTCGGACATCATCTGCATGGTCTGCGCAGCGTCGTTGGCGTATGCCGCCGCGTTGTTGACGGCGTTGGAGAGCTTGGTCATCTTCGCGTAGAAGGCGTCGCTGGTCGCGCCCTCCCACGAGGACGTGGCGTCCGCCGAGGCGGTGTTCAGCGCCGTACGGATCTGCTTGAGCGTGTCGGCGGCCTTGCGCCAGGGGTCGCTGGCCGCCATGACGCCGCCGGAGTCCATCGACTGGACCATGCCGCGCATGTCACCGTGGCTGTAGCCGTTGAAGTTCGTGTATCCGCTCATGCTCGGACGCCTTCCGTCCCCGTCCCGAAATCGGCCTCAAGCTGACTGTCCCTGTTCAGGACATCGTTCACTACCACGACGGTTGCGGGTCTCCGCTACCTGCCGGTGAACTGCCCGCGGGACCCTTCGGGCCCACCGCGGGACCGGCGGCGCTGTTCGACCGGTAGGCCGCGGTGACGGGCGTGGCGGTGCTGCCCACGGACCAGCCGTCGGAGTTGACCCTGAGGGAGTGGGAGGTCTCCTGCTCCTGCTCCTCGTAGTTCCGCGCCGTCAGCTCGGCCTTGTGCTGGGCTTCCTCGATCGCCTGCTGGAGTGCGTCCAGAACGTCGCGCAGGCTGTCCCGCATGTCCTGATACTTGGCGTGCAGCGCCTCGGCCTCGGAGAAGGTGCCGAACGCGCTGCGGCTGACCCCGCTCTGGCTGTGCACCCGGGAGCCGCCCGCGGCGGACTCGAACTCGCCCAACAGTCCCCGTACCTGCGACGCGAAGGCGCGCAGGTTGTCCACTTCCACGCGGTAGCCGGAACCGCTCCCCGTGCTCACGTCTTTCGTGCCTCCCCCGTACTTCCTGGCGTCATGACCCGGGTCTTGACCCTTATGTCTAACACATGCCACGTCGGGCCAAAACCAACCCCTCACGGGCCGGGCCGGGCCTCCCGGCTGACCTGCGGCTGGGCCGGGTGCGTGAACTGTCGGTCCGTCAGGCGACGGCGGCCGCCAGCGCGCGGCGGCAGAGCGAGTCGGCGCGCCGGGTGGTCTCGGGGAGGCGGAAGGAAGGGGTGAGGGCGAGCGTGGTCTCCACCGCTTCGGCCAGGCCGATGCGGTGGCCGACGGAGACGAAGACCGGCTTGACGCCCTGCCGGGTGCGGACGGCCCGGCCGACCTCTTCGCCGGCGTCCATCAGCGGCGACCAAGCGCCGCGTTCGGGGCCGGGCGTCCGGTGGGTGAACGTGAACGGGGTCTTGGCGACGCCGATGGTCCGCAGTCCGGTGTGGACGCCGAGGTGGCTGGCCAGGCCGAGGCGGCGGGGGTGGGCGAGTCCGTACCCGTCGCAGACCACGAGGTCGGGCTCGTGCTGCAGGGCGGCGAGCGCCTCCAGTACGGCCGGGAGTTCACGGAACGCCAGCAGGCCGGGGAGGTAGGGGAAGGCGACCGGGCCGACGGCGGTGGACTCGTCGACGACCTCCAGCGTGCCGTAGTCGAGCAGGACGGCTGCCGCGGCGACCACGTCCCGCTCGTCGTCGTAGGCCACGTCCACGCCCGCCACCAGCGAACCCGCCGCGGGCGCGGGTCCGGTGGCGGACACCAGCGGCCTCAGGCGCTTCTGGACGGCGAGTGCCTCGGCCTCCTCGGCCGGCCAGTCGGTGGGAACGCTCACAATCTCCCCCAAGTGTCATGACGGTGTTCCGACGATCACCGTACCGACCGCGGTCGGGCAGGGGCGCAGCGCCGTGGCATCGGGGGCGGTCGGCCGTGAACCCGTGCGCCCCTCATGCCCGGCATATGCGGGATTACGCTGGACGTAGAGGTCCGCCGTGCTGGGTAGACCTCCGAAGGGCCCTCCGGGGCCCACCGACCAGGCACTGCCCCGACACTGACCTGATCGCCTGCCTGATCACCGGCCTGATCACCGACCTGGCCCCCGACCGGCTCCCCCACCGACTCCGCATGAAGGACTGACCGCCATGCCGCGTCCGACGCTCCCTCAGATCTGCACCGGCACCTTCACCGTCGTCGTATCGGCCGTCGCCCTGTTGGCGGTCTCCGGGTCCACGGGCGTGTTCGAGGTCGCGGTGCTGGTGGCCTTCGCCGTGGCGCTCGGGACGCTCGCGACGGCGCTGTTGATGACGCTCTCCGCGCAGCGGCGCACCGACCGCGGCGTGCCGGCCGGCGCGGAGCCGGCCCGGGAGGCATCGACGGTGCCCGGGCCCCGGCCGGAGTACGCGGGCCGGTCCTGACCGTCCGCCGTACCGCACCTGCCTCCGTACCGCACCTGCCTCCGCGGGTCGCGGCCGGTCCTAACCCCGGCGGTGGCCCGCGGATCGTTCCGCCGGCTCTGCCCGGCCGACCCGGCCCGGTGGGGGTGGGCGTCAGACCGCGGTGGAGACCACCACCGTCTTCGCAGCCTTGTCGTGGATGCACTGCCGGTACGGCTTGTCGAAGACGCCGAACAGGCCGTCGATCGGCCACCAGAGTCCGCCGCAGCAGATCAGCGCGGGGACGATGAACACCGCGGCCCGGGTCCAGGCGGCCGCCGGGCCGGGCACGCTCCCGTCGGCGAGCATGGCGACCCGGACCTTCATCAGCTTCTTGCCGAGCGTCTGGCCGTCCCGGCTCAGCATCAGGCCGCCGTAGACCAGCCAGAGCAGGTAGCCGAGCCAGGTCGCACCGACCCAGCCGTCCTGCTTGCCGAAGCTGGCGAACGGGACCACCAGCGCCACGGCGACCGCCTCGACCAGGACGAAGTCCACCAGGGTGGCGACGATCCGGTTGGGCCAGGTGCCGAGCGGCGGCATTCCGGGCACCGGGCCGGCACCGGGCGCCGTACCGGGGGTCGGCGGCGGTGCCGCCCCGTGGCCGGGGCCCGTCCCGAAGCCGGGCGGCGGGGCACCGTAGGTCCCGGTGAACTCGCCGGGGGTGTCGTACGGGCTGCCCGTCGGCGGCGGAGGCGGCGGAGGCGGCGGCGCGCCGTACGGGTCGGACGGCGCACCCGACGGCGTGCCCTCCTGCGGGGGCTGCTTGTCGAAGGAGGGCTTGCCGCCCCCTTCCGGCTCCTGGCCTGAGGGGTCATTGGTGCTCATGCACCGAGTAGAACATCGGATATGCCACGGAATCGGCACATCCGGTACGTTTTGACGGGGTTGCCGAACGGCTCACGACCGCCCGGAGAGGCGCCGGCAGCGTGCCGACGGCGCGCCCGGCGGTGACGTCCGATCAGCCCTTCACCACGCGGGTGGCGGCCGCCCGGTCCTGCCATCCGCGGCGGGCCCGCCGGTCGAACAGCGGCCAGAGCAGGCCGACCGGCATCAGCACGGACAGCTGCCTGACGGCCCATCGCACCAGCGATCGGCCGAACGAGGGCGGTGTGCGCCGCCCGCTGCCGCCCCCTCGGGCGTCGACCACCCGGATCCGGACGAGCCGCTTGCCGAAGGTCTGGCCGGTCCGGGCCGTCGGCAGCACCTCGTACAGCACCCCGAACACCACCAGGACCCCGATCAGGACGCCCGCCTTGCCCAGGACGACGCCGTCGACCAGCCAGACCCGCACCTCGTGGCCCGCCAGCGCGGAGGCCGCCCGCGCCTGGTCGAGCTTCTCCCGGACGTGTGCGACGGCCTCCGTACCGAGCGGTACCCCGGCCGCGGCCGCCACCACCAGGACCAGCAGGGAGTCGACGATCCGCGCGGCCAGTCGGCGGCCGAGCCCGGCGGACTGCAGCGCGGCCGGCTTCGGCGCCGGCTTCGATGTCTGCTTCGTCGCCTGCTTCGGGACCGCCTTGCGCGCCGCCGTGGCCGGGCGCTGCTCGGCGGGGCGCTGCTCGGCAGCACGCCGACCGGACGCGGCCTGCCCGGAGGGGGGCGGTGCGGAGGGGGTCGATGCGGGGGGACGGCTCACCGGCGCGGGCCGCTCGGCCACCCGCGGGGCCGCCGCCCCGGCGCCGGGCTCCGGGGAACGGGACGCCGCACGCTGCGGAGCCGCCGACCGGGCGGCCTCCGGCCGGAGCGCCGTGGCGGACGCCTCCCGCGGCACCCGCTCCTCACGCCGAGCCGGTTCGGAGACCGTACGCGCAGGCTCGACCGACGGGACCTCCGACAACGCGTCCACCGCGGGCACCGCCTCGGCCGCGACAGGCTCCGCGGGAGCAGGCTCGGTCACGGCAGACACGTCGGGTTCGGCCTCGACCGTCGCCCCGGGTGTCGGCGGCGCCTCCGGTTCCTCCTCCGCCACCACCGGCTCGGGCGCCGCAGAGTGCGCTGCGGAGTTCTCCGCGGGCTGCGGCTCGGCCGCCTCGGCCCCGGGAGCGGCGACCGCGCCGGGCGCCGCCTGCAGGGCCTGGGGGGCCCGGACGGGGGCCGGCGCCGGGAAGGACGGGGGCGCGGCCGCGTGCTCGACCTCGGCGAACTCGGCCTCCGCGCCGGTCGGCAGCACGCCCCAGGACACCCAGCGCGGGGCCGCACCGGTCTCCAGCAGGCCGCGCTGCGCCCTCGGATCGGCCTGCCACCCGGACCCGCCGGACCGCGCCGCGGGGACCCGCTCCTCCGCCTCCTGCGTGGCGGACGGCTGCGCCGCCGGGGTCAGGGTCTCGGGCGGGGCCGAGCGGGCGGACGGGACGACGACCGCGGCCGGCGGGGGCACCAGGGTCGGCGGAACGTGGCGCAGCGCGGGCTGTTCGGCCCGCACCGGTTCGACGTCCGCGCGGGGGCGCAGCTCGACCTCGGCGTGGGCGGCCATCACGAACGAGGCCCCGGCGGACGTCTCGTCGAAGTACACCGGCCCGGTCTGCGTGTCCGAGTCGGAGAGCGGCGGGGACGGCCAGTCCGGCAGGGACGGCATCGCCGGTGCCGGCACCCCGGCCTGCGCGGGCTCACCCGGTGCGGGCTCGACCCCTGCATGCTCGGCGGACGCGGACCCGGACCCGGACCCGGGCTCGGCGTCCGGAGGCTCGGCCGGTGAGGGCACGGCCGGTGACGGCACGGCCGGTGCAGCGCCCGCGGAAGCGCCCGGGGCGGCCGGGGCGGCCGGCTGGACGGAGACCGGCGGAGCGGAGGCCGCTACGGCGGCGGGCGGAGCGGCGGTCGGCGGGACGAGCGGCGGGGTCTGCCGGCTGACGATGCGAGGCGGCTCCAGCACCTCGCCCTCGGCGGGGGCGGGACGGGTGGTGCCGGGGACCCACCCGGTGCCACCCCAGTAACGGACGAAACCCGGGATGGACGGGTCCGGGTAGTAGCCCGGCATGGGGCCGACGGCGGTGTCCGCAGCGCCGCCGTTGGGTCGGTCCGTCATCCGGTTCTTCTTTCGTGGCAGCGTCGATGGCGCTCGGAGCGCAGCCGGACAGTCGCCAGGCAGTCACAAAGGGTAGTACTTCCGCCCCGTCCTTCCCGTGGGTTCTCCGGAAAAACACTCCTTCCCGAACCCGTGTAAGAGCGCGCGGGCGGGCCGCTCTCCTCTCCCGAGGGGCCGAACGGCGGCCCGGTCGAGCGGAGAGGATCCGGCCATGGAGCAGACCCCGAGCGTGGTGGAACTGGAGCTGGACATCGAGCTGGTGCTGTCGCCGGAGCGCAGCGTTCCGGTGCCGGCCCGGCTGTCGTACGGCAGCCACGACCCGCTGGCGGTGCACGTGACCTTCCACCTGGACACGGGCAACCCGGTGACCTGGGTGTTCGCGCGGGAGCTGCTGGTGGAGGGGACGTTCCGGCCGTGCGGGCAGGGCGACGTCCGGATCTGGCCGAAGCGGTCGGGGCGGCGCGGGGTGCTGTGCCTGGCGCTGAGCTCCCCGGCGGGGGACGCGCTGCTGGAGGCGCCGCTGGCACCGGTGGCCGGGTGGCTGGAGCGGGCGCACCGGCTGGTTCCGCCGGGCGGTGAGCTGGCGGCCCTGGACATGGACCACTGTCTGGCCGAGCTGCTGGCGTGAACGGCGGGCGCGAGCGGCCCCACGCCCGGGTGAACGGTCACCCGGCCGCCGGGCTTCACGCCCGGGTGAACGGGCCCTGCCGCGCGCCGGGCCCTGCGGCGTACCGGGCCCTGCCGCGTGCCGGTGGGGCGCCGCCGACCGCTCGCCGGGGACAGCCACCGACCGGACGGGACGAGCGGGACGGTCCGGACGGCCACGGCACGCCGCGGGGGGCATGCCGACGCCGCACGTCCGTCCGG
The DNA here is from genome assembly GCF_040683455.1 of Kitasatospora sp. NPDC093679. NCBI lineage: Bacteria > Bacillati > Actinomycetota > Actinomycetes > Kitasatosporales > Streptomycetaceae > Kitasatospora > Kitasatospora sp. NPDC093679. The sequence goes on along the minus strand of NZ_JBFBDW010000019.1, from coordinate 17,768 downwards.
GAACCCTAGAGCCGGTCTTCGGAGGCGCGGGCGGTCAGGTGCCCCCACGCGCCCCCAGGAGGCCCGTGCGAGGCATCCGTACACCTGTGAAGTCGCGCCCTAGGCGCGGACGCGCCCCTCGGAGCGGCGGCCGTCGGCCCAGGAGCCGGGGCGCTGTTCGGGCAGTCGCAGCAGCGGCTCCCCGGCGGCGCGGCGGCGCGCCGCGACCCGGGCGGCGGCAGCGGCCAGGAAGCCGACGCCGACCAGCGGGTAGACCGCGGCGGGGATCTGGGCGAGCGGCGCGAGGTGCTGGTCGAGGTCGCCCTTGTGCGGGACGACCCACATGGCGAAGGAGAGGAAGGCGAGCAGCGTCGCGCCGAAGATCGGCCGCCACCGGAGCCGCCGGACGGCGACCGGCCGGGAGCGCTCGTGGGCGGCCTCGGCGGCGAGCAGGACGAGCACCGGGACGCACCAGACCCAGTGGTGGGTCCAGCTGATCGGCGAGATGAGGACGGCGGTGACCGCGGCGCAGCAGATGCCCCAGGCCTCGCCGCGGGGCAGCCAGCGGGCGCTGCGGTGGGCCCAGGCGGCGGTGGCGAGTCCGGCGACGGCGACGGTGGCACCGGCGAGGGTGGCCAGGCTGCCGGGGTCGGCGGTGTGCAGCAGCCGGGCGACGGCGCCGCGGACGGACTGGTTGTCGACGATCTCGGTCTTGCCGACGCGGCTGGAGTCGTAGAGGTACTTCGTCCAGAAGCCCCAGGTGGCGTCGGGGAGCAGCAGGGCGCCGAGGGCGAAGGTGCCGAGGAAGGTGAGGCCGGCGGTGAGGGAGGCCCGGACGCGGCCGGTGATCATCAGGTAGACGGCGAAGAGGCCGGGGGTGAGCTTGATGCCGGCGGCGATGCCGATGGCGACGCCCTTGGGGAGGCGGTGCAGCGGTCCGCCGGCGGCCGTGCCGCGGCTGTCGGGGCGGTTGAGGTCCCAGAGGATCAGGCAGGCCAGGACGAGGTTGATCTGGCCGTAGCGCAGGGTGGTGAAGACCGGTTCGAGCCAGACGCCGAGGCCGGTGACCAGCAGGATGCCGATCGGGCGCACCTCCCGGCGGGGCCAGCCGACGAGCTTGAAGGAGAGGTGGGCGAGGACGCCGAGCAGGACGACGTTGCCTGCGGTGATCGCGACCCGGAGGACGCCGATGCCGAACCAGGTGGTCGGCACGAAGAGCATCGCGGCGAACGGCGGATAGGTGGCGGGCAGGTTCCACTCGGTGACCCGCAGCGCGTAGAGGTCGTGGCCGTCGGCGACGGCGGCGCCCTCCGCCCGGTAGACGATCATGTCGACCATCGAGGTGCCGACGAAGTGCCGGACGGTGGCGTAGGCGAGCAGCGAGACCACGGCGAGGGCGGCGGCCGCGGTGAGCGGGCCGCGCGGGGCCGCGCGGAGGGCCTGCAGCGGGGCCCGGAGCGGGTTCCGGAGCTGTCGGCGTCCGGTGTCCGGGGTGGGCCGGGACTGCTGTTCGGGCTGCCGGCCGGCCGTCCGGTCGGCTTCGCGCACCGCTGTCACATTCCGCTCCGTCCGCCGGTGAACCAGCTGCGACACTACCCGACGCGTCCCGCGGACCCCCAGGCCACGACGGCGGACGGCCGCCGCTCCACAGGTCGGAGCAGCGGCCGGAGGGGCGGCGGGACGGAGACGGGGCGGCGCCCTCCGGCCCCGTGCTCCGGAGGGTGCCGCCGTGTTCCGCGGCCTGCGTGCGGGCGGACGGGCGCCGCGCGCGGTCGCGGGGTCGGTCAGCCGGTGTAGGCGCCGAAGGCGCGGGTGAAGGCGAGCGGCTGCTGGTCGATGCTGCTGCAGGTGGCGTCGGCGAAGGCCTTGGCGCCGCCGGGGCAGGCCTTGTCGCGGGTGCCGGACCACATGGCCAGCCAGGCGAGGTGCTTGGTCTTGGCGAACTCGGCGAGCTGGGTGGCGTCGGCGACGGTGAAGACCTCGCTGGCGACGTCGTTGACGCCGATCATCGGGGTGACGGCGGTCTTGGCCCAGGCGGCGCTGTCGGAGAGGCCGAGGACGCCCTTGATCTGGGCCTGGGTGGCGGTGGCGGCGTCGATGGCGAACTTGCCCATGCGGCCCTGCGGGTTGGGGGCGGCGCCGTCACCGTAGTCCATCGCCATGATGTTGACCGCGCCGACCTGCACGCCGTTGTCCTTGGCGTTGGCGACCAGGTTGATGCCGTCCTGGGTCAGGCCGCTGGGCAGGGCCGGCAGGGTGAAGGAGACGTCCAGGGCCTTGCCCTTGCCGGCGGCGGTGCGCTGGAGCTGGGCGATCGCCTGGGCACGCCGGGTGTTGGCGGCGGTGTTGGCGAGGGCGCCGCCCTCGACGTCGAAGTCGACCTTGGTGAGGCCGTAGGCGTCGACGGCCTTCTGGTAGGCGGCGGCGAGCTCGCCGGCGGAGGAGCAGGCGGTGGCGAGCTCGCTGCCGTTGGCGCCGCCGAAGGAGACCCGGACGTCGCCGCCGGCCGCGCGGAGCGCGCCGATCTGGGCGGCCACCGCGTCGGTGTTGAGGTCGCTGACGCCGCCCCACTTCGGGGTGCAGCCGCCGCCGGAGACGACGAAGGCGAGGGTGTAGTGCTTCACGCCGGTGGCCTTGGCGGTGCCGACCAGGTCGAACGCCGGGTAGAGCGAGGTGTCGACGTAGGGGGCGAAGCGGCCGCCGCCGGGGGTGCCGGTGCTGGTGGGGGTCGGCGAGGCGGTGGTCTTCGTCGCGGTGGGGGTCGGGGTGGCGGTCGGCCTGGTGGTGCTGCCGGTGGGGCTGGGGGTCGGCTTCGGGGTGGCGGTGGTGGGCCGGCCGGAGGGGGTGGGGGCGGGGCCGGTGCTGCAGGACACGTCGTTGATCAGGCAGTGGCCGGGCTCGGCCTGGGCGCCGCCGGAGCCCTGGACGACGAAGCCGATGTCGACGGTGCGGCCGGGCTCGATCCGCTTGTTCCAGGACTCGGGCTTCACGGTGACGTGCTGGCCGGAGGCGGTGTAGCTGGCGTTCCACAGCGAGGAGATCTTGGCGCCGGCCGGCAGGTCGAAGCTGAGCGTCCAGCCGTCGATCGCGGCGGAGGTGGAGTTGCTGACCACGTACTGGCCGGTGTAGCCGCTGTCCCAGGTGCTGGTGCGGCTGTACACGGCGCCGAGCGAGGCGGCGCTGGCGGACGAGGCGAGGGCGGCCACGCCGCCCGCGACGAGCACGGTGGCGATCGCGGAGGCCCCGAGGACGGCGCCCTTGCGGCTGCGACGGCGGTGGCCCTGGCGTCGGACGGGCTGGCTCGGCATGTCGGGTACCTCCGCTGAGAGGGGTCGGGCCGGGTCCTGACCGACCCGGGCGCCGCCGACGCTACCGGCCCGTAAACCCCGTGAAACCGCTGCTCAGGAAGGGGTGAGCCTCTCTTAGGGAGCTCTTAAGGCCCGGACCTCGTGGGGCGCGGACCTCGTGGGCCCCGGACCTCGTGGGGCGCGGTCGGGCCCCACGGCCGACCGGCCGGGTCGCGGCACCCGGGCACACCCGCGGTCCGCTACTCGACCCCGGCGGTGCGGCGGCGGCCGGGCCGCACCCGCCGCCGCCGGCCGGCCCGCGGGGTGTCGCCGGACGGGCGGGTCTGCAGGCGCAGCCGGATCTCGGCGCCGCCGAGGCCGGCGGACCGGCCGAGGGCGAGGTCGCCGCCGGTGGCCTCGGTGAGCTTGCGGACGATGTCCAGGCCGAGGCCGGTGGAGCCCTCGCCGCCGTGGCCGGAGCCCCGTTCGATGGCGGCCTCGGGGTCGGTGAAGCCCGGTCCGGCATCGCCGACCAGCACGATGACGGAGCTCTCGGTGGCGAGCACGTCGACGGAGAAGGCGGTGCCCATGGCGGTGTGCCGGAAGACGTTGCCGAGCAGGGCGTCGACGGCGGCGGCGAGGTCTCCGCGCTGCACGGGGACGTGGACGGGTGCGTCGGCGCCGGCGAGCTGCCAGGGCCGGCCCTCGTCCTCGGCGAGCGCGGACCAGAAGCCGACCCGTTCGCGGATCACCTCGGCGGCGTCGCAGCCGAGTTGGACGGCGGGGGTCTCGTCGCGGCCGCGTCGGGCGGAGCGGATGATCTGGTCGACCTCGCGTTCCAGCTGGGCGACCGCGTGCCGGGTGGCGTCGGCGGCGTCGCCGCTGCCGAGCGAGGCGGCGTTCAGCCGCAGCACGGTGAGCGGGGTGCGCAGCCGGTGCGAGAGGTCGGCGGCCAGTTCGCGTTCGGCGGCGAGCAGGTGGACGACCCGGTCGGCCATCGCGTTGAAGGCGTGGCCGGCCTCGCGGAGTTCCTCGGGGGCACCCTTGGCGCGGGCGTCGTCGACGGGCACCCGGACGGCGAGGTTGCCGGCGCCGAGCGAGCGGGCGGCGCCGGCGAGACGGCGGGCGGAGCCGACGATCCGGGCGCCGAGCCGGTCGGCGACCAGGACGGCGATCGCGACCAGGGCGAGGGCGACGAGTGAGAGCACCAGCCAGGCGGTGCCGACGCCGCGGCTGAGGTCGGCCTCGGCGACGTACACCTCGACGACGGCGATCCGGCCGCCCTCGACGGCGACCGGCTGGAGCAGGGCGAAGCCGCCGGCGACCCGGACGGTGAAGGCCCGTCCGCTGCCGTCGCTGCGGTCGCCGCCTGCGGTCGCGAGGTCGGCGGCGGCGGCCCGGCCCTCGCCGACGAGGCCGCCGGAGGGCAGGTGGACGGCGATCCGGTCGTGCGCGCCGGCGTCGGTGGAGGCGACGGCGCGGGCGATCGGGTCCTGGTCGGTGGTGATGGCGAGGGCCGGGCCGAGGGCCGCGGCCTGGCGTTCGGCGGCGGTGAAGGCGCGGTCGCTGGCGGTCTGCTGGACCATCAGCCCGAGCGGGATGAGGAAGGCCAGCGCGACCATCGTGGTGCCGGCGACGGCGGCCTTGACGAGGGCCCAGCGCAGCGAGCGGGTGAAGCGGGGTCTCGTGGCGGGTGAGCTGTCCGCGGCCGTGGCGTCCCCGCCGGTCGGCCCGGTGCCGGGGGGCGTCATGTCAGGCGGCCCACCGGGTCGGCGACCGTGCCGCTCGGGGCCTCCAGCCGCACGCCGACGCCACGGACGGTGTGCAGGTAGCGGGGCCGGGAGGCGGTCTCGCCGAGTTTGCGGCGCAGCCAGGACAGGTGCACGTCGATGGTCTGGTCGCCGCCGTAGGTCTGGCGCCAGACCTCGGCGAGTATCTCCTTGCGCGGCACGACGACGCCGGGCCGGGCGGCGAGGAAGGCCAGCAGGTCGAACTCGCGGCGGGTCAGGTCGAGCGACCGGCCGTCGAGCGCGGCCTCGCGGCGCTGCACGTCGATGGCGAGTCCGCCGACCCGGAGGACCTGCGGGGCGGGGGCGCTGCCGCCGCCGAGGCGGCGCAGGACGGCCGCCATCCGGGCCGTCAGGTGCTCGGGCGAGAACGGCTTGACGAGGTAGTCGTCGGCGCCGGCGTTGAGCAGGCGGACGATCTCGGCCTCGTCGTCGCGGGCGGTGGAGATGATGACGGGCACGTTGGTGAGGCCGCGGATCATCTTGAGCGCTTCGCTGCCGTCGAGGTCGGGCAGACCGAGGTCGAGGATCACCAGGTCGCAGCCGACCTGGGCGACCTCCCGCAGTGCCTCCAACGCGGTGCCCACGCTGCGCACCGCGTGGCCGGTCTCGGCGAGGTGTCGGATCAGCGCGGAGCGTACGAAGGGGTCGTCCTCGACCACGAGCACTGTTGCCATGGCCCTGCACGGTACGGCATGGGCCCCCCATTGGTCTGTACCTCGGGCGTTATGCGTTGATTGCCCGTGCTCCGGCGCGGACGTTTCACAGGGTTGCCGCAACCTTTCACGGGATTGCCGGGCCCGGGGCGCTGCGGCCGCGCGGGATGCGGCAGGATGTGCGGACGATGCGGAGCGGACTGGTACAGATCGGCGCCTGGGCGGTGGCCACCGGAGCGGCGGTGGCGCTGTCCTGGTACGGCGTGCACACGGTGCTGACCGAGGCGGGTTTCGAGCGGCCGCAGGCGGTGCCGCTGCCGTCCTCGACGACGCAGGCGGCGGCGAGCCTGCCGCCGGCGGCCTCGGCGACGGACTCGGGCGAGGAGCCGGGGTCGACCGCGCCGGCCGACCCCTCGCCCTCCGCGTCCTCGGCACCGCCCTCGCCGTCGGCGGCGCCGACGCTGCCGAGTCCGATCCGGTCGGCCTCGCCGACGGTGAAGCCGCCGTCGCCGTCCTCGGTGCGCAGCTACCTGGTGCCGGGCGGCAGGGTGGCGCTGGACATCCACCCGGACCGGGCGGACCTGGTCTCGGCGACGCCGGACGCGGGCTGGCAGGTCCAGGTGTGGAACGGCGACCACTGGATGCGGATCGACTTCTCCAAGGACGACAAGGCCAACTCGGTGTTCGTCACCTGGAACGGCCACCCGCCGGACGTCCAGACCGTCGTTCGCTGACCTCCCGTCGCTCCGGCCGGGCCGGCGCCTGCTCAGGCGGCGGAGCCGGTGCCGGGGCGGGCGACGTATCCGGGGAGGTAGGGGCCGGTGTAGCCGGTCCGGTCGACCAGGGTGTGGCGGACGGGGCCGCCGTCGCCGACGGCGGCGAGCACGACGGTGCCGTGGCGGTCGCTCAGTTCGTGGGGCTCGGTGACGGCCACGGCGCCGCGGTCCACGGCGTAGTCGAAGGCCCAGTGCACGTCCGGCACCCGCAGCACGACCTCCAGCACGCCCTCGCCGTGCTCGGCGAGGTGGCGGGCGAGCCGGCCGCCGGTGCCGGCGGGCGAGCTGACCACCCAGCGGGCGCCGCCGGCCTCCAGGACGTACGCGCGCAGCCGCGGGTTGCCGGTCTCCGGTCCGGTGTAGGCGGTGCAGTGCAGGCCGAGGGCGGTGCGGTAGTGGTGGGCGGTGCGGCGGGCGTCGCGGACGGCGAGGACGAGGGCGTCGGTGGCGGCGAGCGGGCCCGCCCCGGTGGGCGGCGCCCCCGGCGAGGGGCAGGGGCGGACGGCGTAGCGGGTGTTGGCGATGTGCGCGGTCATGGCAGGGCCTCCCCGGGTCGCCCCGGGGACGGTTCGGGGGCGGAGCGGCCGCCCGCCGGGGTGTGCAGGAGGGTGGCGCGGCTCCTCGGGGCGCGCAACTGTTCCGTTTCCTCCTGGGCAAGGTGCCCCCGGGGGCCGGAGAATGGCCGCACCCACTGGACAGATTGCCCACCGGGACGACCGACCGTCGGACCGGCCGGCGGACGGAGCGGTTGTGCACTCACCCAACGACGCGATCGACGCACTCGACGGAAAGCTGATCAGGCTGCTGAGCGAGGAGCCGCGGATCGGTGTGCTGGAGTGCTCCCGGCGGCTGCAGGTGGCGCGCGGCACGGTGCAGGCCCGGCTGGACCGGCTGCAGGCGCGCGGGGTGATCGGGGGTTTCGGTCCGCAGGTGGATCCGGCGGCGCTCGGCTACCCGGTGACGGCCTTCGCGACGCTGGAGATCTCGCAGGGCCAGGGCAGTGACGTGCGGGCCCATCTGGCGGCGGTGCCGGAGGTGTTGGAGCTGCACACGATCACCGGGCAGGGCGACATGCTGGTGCGGATCGTCGCGCGGTCGAACGCGGACCTGCAGCGGGTGATCGACCGGGTGGTGGGTTTCGACGGGATCGTCCGGGCGTCCACCGCGATCGCCCTGGAGAACCCGGTGCCGTACCGGATCCTGCCGTTGGTGGAGCAGGCCGCCCGGGAGTGACCCGGCGCGGCCCGGGCCGCCCGCGGAGCGGACCCGACGCGGGGTCAGCAGCTCGGCACGGAGCCGCCGCCGTCGAGGGCGTCGAGTGCGGCGACGGCGGAGGCGAGGGTCGCCACCGGGATCAGCCGCAGGCCCTGCGGGGTGTCGACCTTGGCGTCGGAGCACTCCGAGGCGGGGACGAGGAAGACGGTGGCGCCGTCCCGGGCGGCCGCCCGGGTCTTCAGGGCGACGCCGCCGACCGCGCCGATCACGCCCTGGTCGTCGATGGTGCCGGTGCCGGCCACCACCCGGCCGCCGGTGAGGTCGCCGCCGCGGCCGTTCCCGGCGATCTTGTCGATGATGCCGAGGCTGAGCATCTGGCCGGCGCTGGGGCCGCCGATGTCGCCGAGGTCGATCTTCACGGTGACCTGGGACGGCGAGAGGTGGAGGTAGGAGAGGGCGGCGGCGGTGGCGCTGTCCTGGGACTCGGCCATCTGCTGGGCGGTCTCCTGTTCGGCCTTGCCGGGGTTGCTCTGCGGGTAGACGGCCTCGGTCGGCAGCACCGCCTCGTCCTCGCGGATCCAGGCCCGCAGGGCGTCGCGGAAGCTGATCTTCTCGCCGGCGTTGGTGGCGGAGATGGTGGTGGCGAGCAGCTCGCCGCCGGTGGTCCGCACCGGGGTGCCGGTGACGGTGATGACCGGCACCCCGTTGTAGCTGCCGAGGGTGTTCGCGGTGACGCCCGGCTGGGTGAGCGTGAACGGCAGCGGCACGAACGCCGTGACCCCGAACAGCGCGAGCACCAGGACGGTGCACAGCGCCAGGGCGCGGGTCTTGGGGGCGGTCAGGGCCGTGGGCAGCTTCGCAGGAGACACATCCCGCATCGAACCACACCGGCGGTGCCGCCGGGCCTGCGGTACGGGGTCAGCGCAGCGCGTCGGCGACCTCGGTGGCGGCCTCGACGACCCGCGGGCCGACCCGCTCGGGCACCAGGCCGTTGAGCATCACGACGCCGACGCTGCCCTCGATGCCGCTGAGGCCGATCAGGGCGGCCGCGGCGCCGCTCGCGCCGGACTGCTCCTCCGCGCGGGTGATCACGAAGCCCTGGTCGGGGCGGCGCTGGCTGGGGAAGCCGCGGGCCTCCAGGATGGCGCGGCCGGCGGCGCTCTCGTCGAGCGGGTGGCGCAGGCCCGTCCGGTAGGCGACGTGGAAGTCGGTCCAGCTGGGTTCGACGACGGCGACGGCGAGCGCCTCGTTGCCGTCCACCAGGGTGAGGTGGGCGGTGGCGCCGAGGTCCTCGGCGAGGCTGCGCAGGGCCGGCAGTGCGGCCTCGCGGAGCAGCGGGTGGACGCGGTGGGCGAGGCGGAGCACCCCGAGGCCGACTCTGGCCCGGCCGCCGATGTCGCGGCGGACGAGGCCGTGCTGTTCCAGGGTGGCCAGCAGCCGGTAGACGACGGTGCGGTTGACGGCGAGCCGGGCGGCGAGCTCGGTCACGGTCAGGCCCCGCTCGGAGTCGGCGAGGAGCTTGAGGACCCGGACCCCGCGGTCCAGGGTCTGGGAGGTTTCGGCAGTCACGACGCGCAAGTCCTTTCCGCGGCGGGCACCGGCGCCGGCGTGGGGCTCGGGCCGGGACGGAGGTGTCACGCGCAGGTGGGTGTCCGCGCTGGAGCAGCTGGCTCGGCGCCATCGACGAGGGCACGGCTCCGCGGTGCTCTTCTCGGGGTGGGGGTGGTCCGTCGAGCGAGCGTGGGGAGAAGGTAGTGAACTCTTCGCGCGCTGCGGAAGTAGTTGTCCAAAATTCGGTCATCATCGACGCAAAGTCGAGACGCAAATACGGACATTAAGCCCACATTCCGGGCCCTGAATAGCTCAGGTGTTCGATATCTGACCGGACTCCGGACACGGCGGCCCTCGGACCGGGGCGCTCAGAGCAGGTTCCGGCCGATCGTCCAGAGCGCCGCCGCGGTCAGCAGTGCGGCGACGGTGCGAGGGCCGAGGCGCAGCCGCCAGGTCCGGCCGGCCAGGCCGTGCCGCAGCCGGACGAGGTACCAGGCGGCGACGAAGGGCAGTGCGAGCAGCAGGGCGGCGTTGTCGTGCCAGGCCGCCGGCAGGTCGCCGTGCAGCAGGTCCCAGGCCGCCCGGGTGCCGCCGCAGCCGGGGCACTGCAGGCCGGTGAGGCGGTGGAAGGGGCAGAAGGGCAGGGCCTGCCCGGGCAGGTGGGGGTCGCGGGTGTACAGGTACCCGGCGCCGGTGAGGGCGGCCGCGAGCAGGCCGAGGGGGCCGGCCGCCGGGTGCCGCAGAAGCGCGGCACGGCGGCGGGCACCCCCGCCCGCACTGCTCGCGGGGCGGGGGTGCTGCCGGGCCGGGGCGGGATGCACGGTCAGGAGCGCAGGAGGCGGCCCTGGGCGTCGGTGCGGGTGTCGCTGACCAGGAAGAGGATGCCGTCGATCAGGGCCCAGACGCCGAGACCGCCGCAGGTGAGCAGCTGGGCGACACCCATGCCGACGTGGCCGGTGTAGAAGCGGCCGATGCCGAAGCCGCCGAGGAAGATCTGCAGGAGGCCTGCGACGACCTTCGACTTGTCGGACAGCTCGGGGTTCTGGGCGGTGTACGCCACGGGGTGACTCCTCGTTCGGTGCGCGGCCGGCCCGCCGTGCGGGACGGCCGGGTCTCGGCATGTGGGACGGGGCGCCGGGCCGTCACCTCGTGGAGGTCCGTACCGGAGCCGGGCACGCGGAAGATTAACGGATCGTATGACCGCGTGTCTCCACACTTTCTTTGCCAAGTCGGGAGACTCCGACCGGGCCTCCGTCGCCCCGAACGGGCGTCAGCCCTTCGCCCACTCCCGGATCTTCGCGATCCGCGCCTTCAGCTGGTTCGCCGTGGCCTGCGCGGTCAGCGGTCCGCCGCACTGCCGGCGCAGCTCGTTGTGGACGGTGCCGTGCGGCTGGTTGGTGCGGTGGTGCCAGGCGGCGACCAGCGCGTTCAGCTCCTTGCGCAGCTCGCGCAGCTCCTGATGGGTCACCACCGGCCGCTGCTCGGCGGGCAGTTCGACCAGGTCGGCCTCCTCGGCCGGCTTGGCCTTGGAGCGCTGGATCTGCCGGTGCTGGCGCTTCTGCAGCAGCATCTGCACCTGGTCCGGCTCCAGTAGGCCCGGGATGCCGAGGTAGTCCTCCTCCTCCTCGCTGCCCGGGTGCGCCTGCATGCCGAACTCCATGGCGTTGTACAGCACCCGGTCGAAGACCGCGTCGCTGCCGAGCGCCTCGTAGGAGAACTCCTCGCCGCCGGCGTCCGGCCCGTCGTTGGCCTTCTCGGCATCGGCGAGCAGCCGGTCCTCCTCGTCGAAGAGTCCCTCGCCCTCCTTCTTCGGCCGGTCGAGGACGTGGTCGCGCTGCAGCTCCATCTCGTTGGCGAAGCCGAGCAGCATCGGGATGGTCGGCAGGAAGACGGAGGCCGTCTCGCCGCGCTTGCGGGCCCGCACGAAGCGGCCGACGGCCTGCGCGAAGAACAGCGGGGTGGAGATCGAGGTGGCGTACACGCCGACGCACAGCCGGGGCACGTCGACGCCCTCGGACACCATGCGGACGGCCACCATCCAGCGCGAGGTGCCGGCCGAGTAGTCGGAGATCCGCTTGGAGGCCTCCGCCTCGTCGGAGAGGACGAGGGTGACCTTCTCGCCGCTGATCTCGCGCAGCATCTTGGCGTAGGCGCGGGCCACGTTCTGGTCGGTGGCGATGACCAGGCCGCCGGCGTCCGGGATCGCCTTGCGGACCTCGGTGAGCCGCCGGTCCGCGGCCTGCAGCACGCTGGGGATCCACTCGCCCTGCGGGGAGAGCGCGGTGCGCCAGGCCTGGGCGATCAGGTCCTTGGTCATCGGCTCGCCGAGCCGGGCCTCCAGCTCGTCGCCGGCCTTGGTGCGCCAGCGCATGTTGCCGCTGTACGAGAGGAAGATCACCGGGCGGACGACGTGGTCGGCCAGCGCGTGCCCGTAGCCGTAGGTGTAGTCCGCGACGGACTTGCGCAGGCCGTCGGTGTCCGCCTCGTACGCCACGAACGGGATCGGGTTGGTGTCCGAGCGGAACGGCGTACCGGTGAGCGCGAGCCGCCGGGTGGCGGGCTCGAAGGCCTCGAAGCAGGCCTCGCCCCAGGACTTCGAGTCACCGGCGTGGTGGATCTCGTCCATGATGACGAGGGTCTTGCGGGCCTCCGTGCGGTTGCGGTGCAGCATCGGGTTGACCCCGACGCCCGCGTAGGTCACGACGATGCCCTGGTAGTCCTTGGAGAGCGGGCCCGAGGAGTACGCCGGGTCCAGCCGGATGCCTATCCGGGCCGCGGCCTCCGCCCACTGCTTCTTCAGGTGCTCGGTCGGCGCGACGACCGTCACCTGCTGCACCAGGTGGTTGTGCAGCAGGTAGGAGGCGAGGGTGAGGGCGAAGGTGGTCTTTCCCGCGCCCGGGGTGGCGACCGCGAGGAAGTCGCGCGGCTGCTTCTCGATGTACGTGTCGAGCGCACCCTGCTGCCAGGCCCGGAGCTTGCCGGCCGTGCCCCAGGGGGCACGGCCGGGGAAGGCCGGCGACAGGTGGTGCGAAGCGTTCGACGTACCGGCCGGGCGGACGGGCGTGTGCGGCGAGGCAACGTCGGAGAACAGCGGCGACATCGGGGAGGCGGCGGCGGTACTCACGGGCTCCGGAGGGGATCGTCGCAGGTCAGGGCATTCTTCGTGGCCCCAGCCCGCTGTCGGGCGGTCGTCGGACAACCAGCCCAGCCTACCGGGCCGCGCCGGTCCGCCCGCTCAGGCTCGACCCTCGTGCAGCGCCCGCAGCCGCTCCGCGATCACCCCGACGTCGGTGGTTTCGCCGGCCGCCACGGCCACCACCAGCTCGTACGCCGCGTCCTGGTCGACCCCGGCCATGTCGATGCCCGCGAGGTCCAGCAGGACGACCGCGCCCATCCACGCGGTCCGCTTGTTGCCGTCCACCAGGGGGTGGTTCGAGGCCACCGCGTGCAGCAGTGCGGCGGCCTTCTCGAAGACGCCCGGGTAGACCTCCACCCCGAACATCCCGGCGGACGGCCGGTGCGCGGCGGAGTCCAGCAGGCCGGGCTCGCGGAGCTCGGCCGGACGGCCCCGGCAGGCGAAGGCGGCGAGCTCCAGCAGCTCGGCGGTCTCCAGGCGGTTCACTCCCCCAGCCTCCTCAGCAGCTCGGCGTGGCACTCGGCGTACTTGGCGCCCAGGCGCCGGATCTCGGCCCGCCGCAGGTCGGCCTCGCGGAGGTCCTCCTGCGGCCCCGGGGCGCGCTGCGGACGGCCGCCGCCCTCGGGCGGCCGGCCGGTGGTCTGCTCGGTCATGCGCCGGGACGCTACCGGCGGCGAAGCCCGGGCCGGTACCGGATTTCGGCGCCGGACCCCGGCCCGCCGGGCGGTCCGCCCCCTCGCGTGACCGGGCTCACAGCCCCGCCCGGTAAGGACGGCCCGCCGTCCCGCTCTCCCCTCCCGACGGGCCGCACCCCGGCCGTCACAGAATCCACACACGTCACACGTTCCGCCCGCGAACCTCGGGGCAGGACGACACCGGGAGGAACCGCCATGACAGCTGCGCCCATCGTCGTCGAACAGGTCGTCCAGGCCCGCCTCTACGTCACCACCCACCGCACCGCCGTGCTCCGGGTGGCCCTGCGCTACCGGTCCGACGACCCGCTGGCCGTCCGGATGGCCTTCCCCGCCGAGTTCTCCCTGGACGGCACGCCGCTGCCCGAGGCCCCGCCGGAGGTCGAGTGGGTCTTCGCCCGGTGGCTGCTGGCCGCCGGCCTGGACGCCCCGAGCGGCATCGGCGACGTGCACCTGCGGCCTGCCGCGTCCGGGCGCACCATGCTGGAGCTGCGCTCCGCCGAGGGCGTGGCCCTGCTCCAGTTCGACGGCGCCCAGCTGCGGCACTTCCTCGCGGAGACCCTCCTCGCCGTCCCGGAGGGCGACGAGGCCCTGCTGCTCGACGCCGACCGGGCGCTCGCCGAACTCCTCGGCTGACGGCGGGCCGGGCACCTCAGGCGGACAGCTTGCGCATCAGCCGCACCCCCTGCCCCGGGGTCATGTGCGGCAGGTACGCCTTGCCGATCGCCCGGGTGATCGCGGGCAGCGCCGCCGGGTCCGGGTAGACCATGTACATGGGCCGGTACTCCGGCTGGAACTTCGCCTTGAAGGCGAGCAGCGAACGGAAGCCGTACACCGGCTCCAGCACCTTGCCCATCCAGTCGAGCATCCGCTGCAGGGCGGTCGGCGGCTCGCCGCCGCGGTCGGCGCGGGCCAGCGGCGCCCCGGAGAGGCTGAGGAACTGCGCGCCCTCCTCCTTGAAGCCGAGCGCGGCCGAGGCGATCAGGAACTCCATCACTCCGCTGAAGCCCTCCGAGCGACGACGCATGAAGTCCAGCGTCCAGCCGACCGGTTGCCCGGCGGCGTAGACCGGCATCCAGCTGGTCAGCCCGTGCACGGTGCGGTCGCCGTCCACCGCGACGAGCATCCGCACCGCCGGGTCGTCGAGCTCGGCCAGCCCGCCCAGGGTGAAGCCCATCTCCGGCAGGCCCTTGTCGGAGACCCACTCCTCGGAGATCGAGCGGATCTGGTCGCGGATGCCGATCGGCGCCTCCCGGTAGGTCCACCACTCGGCGGTGATGCCCTGCTTGCCCGCCTTGTTCAGCGAGGTCCGGATGGACTGCCACTTCTTGCCGGTGAAGGCCAGGTCGGGCAGCGGCACCACGGTGTCCTCGGCGACCTGCAGCGAGCGCCAGCCGAGTTGCTCGGCGGCCTGCTGCGCGTCCGCGGAGACGCTGTAGAAGCACGGCGTCCAGCTCCGGGCGTCGCAGTACCGGGCGAAGCCCGCGACCGCCCGCCGCCGGGCCTCCGGCTCGCCGAACGGGTCCCCGGTGGTGAGCGCCACGGTGGCGATCACCCGGTACGGCACCGCGGCCCGGCCGTCCCCGTCGAACCAGTAGTGGTTGCCGTCCCAGGTGGAGATGAAGGAGAGCGTGGAACCGCCGTACTCGGTGAGCAGCGCGCGGGCCCGGGCCGCGTCCTCGGCGTCCGCGTGCACCACCGGGCGGCGGAAGGCCACCAGCAGCGCGGTCAGCGCCACCGCCCAGAACACCGGCCCGACCGCGATCTCCAGGGCCTGCGCGCCGCCGCCCGCGGCGATCGGCCGGTCCGGCAGCAGTTCGTCGTAGGCGGGCGGCAGCAGCACCGAGGGCAGGCCCGCCGCCAGCCCCGCGGCCGTGGCGTCCGGCTCGTACTGGTCGCCGGGCAGCCCGCCGGCGAACGGCTGCCACCAGCTGTCGACGGTCAGGGCGGTGAGCACGCCGCCGCCGGCCGCGGCGAGGACGGCGGCGGGCAGCCGCAGCGGCCACCAGCGCGGCGCCGGGACCAGGACGAGCAGCAGCAGCGCGGCGCTGCCGGCGACCAGCAGGGCGTAGGGGACGACGCCGGTGGTGATCGGCCAGTCGATCGGGTTCCAGGAGGCGAGGCTGCGGTCCACGGGCTCCTCTCCGCGCCGGTCAGGCCGCGGTGGCGCGGACGAGGTGGGCGTAGACGACCACGTTGCCGTCGTAGCCGTGCTGCCGGGTGAAGCCGCCTCCGCAGGTGATCAGCCGCAGTTGGGCGTTGGGCGAGGCGCCGTAGACCTTCCGGTCGGGGAAGTCCTTCTTCGGGTAGACCTCCACGCCGTCGACGGCGAAGTGGGCGGTGGTGCGGTCGGCCCGGACGACCTCCACCTGGTCCCCGCGGCGCAGGGTGCCGAGCCGGTAGAAGACGGCCGGGCCGTCGGCGGTGTCGACGTGTCCGGCCAGCACGGCGGTGCCGCTCTCGCCGGGGGCGGTGCCGGCCGCGTACCAGCCGGCCAGGTCGTCGTCGTCCTCGGGGGGCGGCTGCAGCCGGCCGTCGTCGTCGAGGGCGAGGCCGGTGACGGGCGCGTCGATGCCGACGCTGCGGATCCGGATCCTGGTCGGCGCGGAACGGGGCATCGGCGGGGCGACGACCATGGGCAGCCCGAGGGCGTCGACGCCCTGTTCGGCGGTGGGCAGCGGGGGCAGGACGCCGCCGCCGTGCAGCATCCAGGCACCGAGCACCAGGGCGGCGCCGGCCGCCAGCGTGCCCGGCCAGGGGCTCCTGCGCTGTCCGCCCAACCCGAGCTCCCGTCCGTCGGTCCGCCCTGCGCGGCCCGTCTCAAGTGAAGGGCCGTCAGCCTCCCGGGGCATCCGCCGCTGCCCCGCCCGGGTGAGGCCCGTTCCGGCGGCGGCGCACGGCGGGCAGCCGCGGGCGGGTGACGAAGCCCTCGGCCATCGCGTTGGCCAGGCCGATCGCGAACAGCTCGGTGGACTTCTCGTAGAGCAGGTAGCGCGGCTGCCAGTCGGGCCGGTACTTGGCGTTGGCCCGGTACAGCGACTCCAGCTGCCACCAGCGGGAGAGGAAGCGCAGGACGGCCCGCCACAGCCGCAGCACCGGCCCGGCGCCGAGCCGGCCGCCCTCCTCGAAGACCGCGCGGAACATGGCGAAGTTCAGCGAGACCCGGGCGACCTGCAGCTCGCCGGCGGCGCCGCGCAGCAGCAGCTCGGTGACCATGAACTCGACCAGGCCGTTGTCGGACTCCCGGTCACGGCGCATCAGGTCCAGGGAGAGCCCGTGCCCGCCCCAGGGGACGAAGCTGAGCAGGGCGCAGGTGCGGTCGTTCTCGTCCCGGCACTCGATCATCAGGCAGTCGCCGTCGGCGGGGTCGCCGAGCCGGCCGAGCGCCATCGAGAAGCCGCGTTCGGTGCGGCCGTGCCGCCAGGCGTCGGCGAGCCGGATCAGGTCGGCCATCTCCCCGTCGGGGATGTCGCGGTGGTGGCGGACGACGGCGCGGTACCCGGCCTTGCGGACCCGGCTGTGCGCCTGCCGCAGCGGCCGCATGGCGCGGCCCTCCAGGGTGAAGCCGGCCGTCTCGACGACCGCCTCGTCGCCGAACTCCAGGGCGCGCAGCCCGGCGACCCGGGTGTAGGCGGTGGCGGCGGCCTCCCCGGCGCCGGTGACGGCCGGGATCCAGCCCTGCTCGCGCAGCCGGCGGTGCCAGACCTCGATCGCCTGCGGCCAGGCCTCCGGGTCGCCGATCGGGTCGCCGGAGGCGAGGGCGACGCCGTTGACCACCCGGTGCAGCACGGCGGCCTTGCCGGACGGGGACCAGCAGACCGCCTTGTCGGGACGGAGCGCGAAGTAGCCGAGCGAGTCGCGGGCGCCGTGCCGGGCGAGCAGGTCGCGCAGCCGCTGCTCGTCCTCGGGCTGCTGCGCGACGTGGCCGCGCGGGGAGCGGAACAGCACCCGCAGGGCGATCAGCAGCAGCGCGGCGCCGAACAGGTTGATCCCGAGGTCGACCCAGCCGGGCACGTCCACGTCGGCGACCTGGACGACCCCGGAGAGGGTGAGCAGGCGCAGCAGCACGTACAGCGAGGCGTCGCCCCAGTCGGGCGGGGTGTCGGGGTAGGTGGCGCGGACGACCGCGGCGCCGAGCACGGTCAGCAGGGCCCCGCCGGCCACCAGGACGACGGCGGCCAGCACCACGTTGCCCCGGGTGCCGCGGGCGGTGAAGACGGGCCGGCCGATCAGCAGCGCGACGAGCAGGGCCACGGTGATCAGGGCGGAGATCCAGTTGAAGGGGTGTTCGCTGTAGTCGACGTAGGCGAGCGCCCAGCCGAACAGCGCGGTGTAGATCGCCACCAGGACGGTGGTGACCGTCCAGGCGGCCCGCTTGCGGCGGCGGAGCATGACGGCGAGCAGCCCGGCGAAGAGCGCGCCGGTGAAGCCGGAGGCGACCAGGACGGGCGTGAAGAAGTCCCCGCGGTTGGCCCGCTGGACCTGCTGGCGGAAGGGCTCGATCAGCCCGGCGACCAGGTTGAGCAGCGCGACCACCCGGACGTACCACTCGGCGCCGGCGGCGAACCGGCGGCGCCAGAGGGGCACCGGCGGGGCGGGCCCGCCCCCGGCGGCGGGGGCGGCCGCCCTGCCGCGGTCGCGGTCGGGCGCCGGGGCCTTCGGCCCGGGCACCGGCCCCGGAGCCCGGGC